>NZ_JBHVVJ010000010.1:0-177268 GCF_042883665.1 Arthrobacter sp. NPDC058192
GCCCGCCGCACGGTTCCCACCATTGTCATCAGCAATCCGCTGCAACGCCTCCAGATGGCCCACCATGCCCCGGGACCTGAACTCCGCCAGCACCGTCCGCGCATCCACAGGACTCGCAGGACTGAGCTGCTGGGCAGCCGCGCGGGGAGGGGCGGTGCTGGGGCCGGCGGAGTCGGCCCGGGGCGGCGCGGCGGCACTGGGGTTGGCGGATTGGTCCGGGTTGCTCCTCGCGCTGGTGGGCGGGAAGCCCCCTGCGGTTGTCTCCGACGTGCAGGCCGACGTTGAGAGCAGCATGACGGCGAGGAACGAGGGAAGGACGAGCTTGCGCAGCGTGATCATGCCGAAGAGCCCCCATCAGTATTCAGTCAAGTTCGCTTGCTGTCGGGTCGAAAGGTCACGATACTCGCCACTGACGCTCCAGCAAGTCGCGGCCACCATCTTCCGGCAGATACTTCCTATCAGGTCGAACTATTGTCGGCCCTTGGGCTGTCACTGCGATAGGAGCGGTTCCTGTGAATCAGCTGTGGAAATTTCCTGCAGCTCAGCAGGCGACCCTGCCCGCGGGACATGTCCCCGGCCGACGCCCAGGGATGGACATAAGCCCACTATGTCCATCCGCGCGCCGTACCGGGGCACATGTCCCTTCCAGCCGGGGGACATGTCCACTCGAACCATCGGGCAAGGGACATGCTCGTGGCGGGCGGTAACAGCGGCACATGTCCTTTTCCGGATCGGCGACATGTCCTCCCGCGCCAACGTGCGGGGACTTGTCCGCTCGGGGGAAGGGGCGGGGGACATGTCCACTCGTGGCGGGCGGCCCGAGTCCCGGTTCCGGGGTGTTTGCGCTCCGCCACGCGCAACGACCCGCAAAGCCCTGGCTCGGCGGGGCCGGCCCTAGAATGGTCACGATGATGCCAGGACAGATAGCAGCTGCTGATGGGAAGAACGTGCTGAGCATCAGCGCGGGCATCATCAAATCCCTCTGGGTTCCCGGCTCCTTTGTTGACGTCGACGACGCCAAGGACGCCATGTGTGCCGTGGAGGAGATCAGCGGTGGGACGCCGATGCCGATGCTCTCCGAAATGACCGACGTGGAGATCAGCGCGGGCGCCAGATACGAGTTCGCTCAGGCAAAAGGGGTCTTGGCGATTGCCGTGCTTGGATCCAGCACTGTGGACCGTGTTATTGCTGCAGCCATGAAGCGGCACACCCATTATCCGCATGAGTTCTTCACGTCCAGGGATGCCGCATTGGCCTGGCTGGACCAATTCACTGCCACCGGCAGCCAGCAAGGCGGGCACTCCGACGGGCTTTCCGCCCTGGCGTGACGACGGCAGCCCGCCCCGACTTCCCGCGCTCGCTCCGGGCTCGATTGTCCATGCGCCGAGCCGGGCTGCGCCGAGCCGGGCTGCGCCGAGCCGGGCTGCGCCGAGCCGGGCTGCGCCGAGCCGGGCTGCGCCGAGCCGGGCTGCGCCGAGCCCGGCTGCGCCCAACCCGGCTACGCGGAGACGGGCTCGCTGTGCAGCCCGGCCGGTGACGGTAGGCCCGGTAGGTCAGTGCCGGGAGGATTTCCCGGAGCCCCGGGACTCAGAATGCCCCGGACTGAAGATGCCCCGGACTAAAAACCGTCCCAGACTAAAGAGCTGACACTGCAGCGCGGACGGCGGCGGTCATGGGGGTGGTGGGCCGGCCAAGGAGCCCGCTGAGGTGCCCGGTGGCGACGTGCAGATCGCCGCGGGCAATCCCGAGATCCGAATCCGCCAGAATGTCCGCGAAGTCCTGGGGCACGCCGAAGCCTGCCAGCATTGCTGCGTACTCCGCCGCGGGGAGGTCCTGGTAGCTGACGGGCCGGTTGGCCGCGGCGCTGATCCCCTCGGCCAGCTCGGCCATGGTGAACGCCTCGTCGCCGCCGAGTTCGTAGATCCGGCCGGCCTGGCCTTCGGCGACGAGCACGGCGGCGGCGGCCTCGGCGTAGTCGGCGCGGGTGGCCGCGCTGATCTTGCCGTCGCCTGCGCTGCCGGCCAGCGCACCCTGGGCGAGTGTGCCCGGCAGCTGGTCGGTGTAGTTCTCCAAGTACCAGCCGTTGCGCAGGAGTGCGAACGGGACGCCGGACTCCCCGAGAAGGGCCTCGGTGGCCAGGTGCTCGGCGGCCAATTTCATGCCCGTGGTGTCGGCGTTGGCGATGCTGGTGTACGCCAGCAGTTCCACGCCCTCGGCCTTGGCGGCCTCGATCACTGTCCGGTGCTGCGCCACGCGCTGGCCGACGGCGCTGGAGGAAATCAGCAGGACCCGGTCCGCGCCCGCAAGCGCCTCGGCGACCGTCGCGGCGTCGTCGTAGTCCATGGTTTTGACCTGGACGCCGCGGCTGGCGAAGTCGGCCAGCTTCTCGGTGGAGCGTCCGACGGCGACGATCTGGTCGGCGGGCACGCCGCGCTGTAGGAGGGCGACGACGACGTGGCGGCCCAGCTGGCCGGTGGCTCCGGTAATGACGATGCTCATGGGAAGTCCTTTCAGGTTTTCTTGCTCTTCCGCAAGGGACAACAAGGCCACCCGCGTCGAACTTCCCGGCAGAGAGTACGCACTTTGAAGTAAGGTACTGATATGAAGGTTAGTAGCGGACTGAGGCGCGGTTCCGCCGCCCCGGCAGGCGCAGTTTTTCCTGCGGGCTGCCCCAGCCGGGTGGTGCTGGACCATGTCACCAGCAAGTGGGGGGTCCTGATCCTGGTTGCGCTCGACGACGGCGAGCAGCGCTGGAGCGATCTTCGGCGCCGGGCCGACGGCGTCAGTGAAAAGATGCTGGCCCAGACCCTCAAGATCCTGGAACGTGACGGGCTGGTCCACCGTGAGGCGCAGCCCAGTATTCCGCCGCGCGTGGACTACAGCCTGACGCCGCGCGGACGGGAACTGACGGCACACCTGCTCCCGCTCTTTGGTTGGGTCGTGGAGAATGCCGACGAGATCATGGACGGCCAGGGCTGAGGCCCTGGTTCACCCAGCGCAGCAAACCCGGTGCCGGTGAAACGGGCCACCATGGTGTGGCCCATTGAGCTATGGCACTATTCCCCTACTGCCCCGGGGCCCGGTAGCTCGGCGTCTTTTTGGCTGCCTCGTCGATGTCCTCCGGTGTCATGAGCGGCTTCAGGTGCAGGTTCACGGCCCCGGTGGAATTGATCATGAGCGACAGGGCGGCGGCGTTGGCCTGGTCGGGGATGTCGAAGACGCCCAGGACGTCGGTGTCCCCGAAGGCGTAGTAGAAGCTGTCGAGCGAGCCGCCCACCGACTTAAGCGCCTCAACGACCGCATCGCGGCGCTTGGTGCCGCCCTCGCGCATGAGGCCCTTGATTCCGTCGCCAACGTAGTTCGCTTCGAACAGATACTTGGTCATGGCGTTTCCTATCCTGTGACGCCGGGGGCGCAGGTACGCCCTGGCGTGGCCGATACCTATTGATGGGAAGGTCCGGGGCCGGTACCCAGCATGGGGCTCCGCCCACATGCTAGGCCTTCCGCTCCATCCTGACAACGGTTTCCTGATAGGCCGCCGCGTCTCGGTCCGGCCCGGGCAGTCCGGCCCTACCCCGGCCAGACGGGCGGGAAGATAATCGGCCATATCAACCCCGTACAGAGCATGGAGGTGGCCAACGTGTCGGTTTATACGCTTGGAATCTGGCTGGTGCATCCCGGGCGCGAGAATGACTTCGTGCAGGCCTGGCGCGACTTGGCCAGGAAAACCAAGGAAGATTTCCCCAACGGCAAGGCCGTGCTGATGCACGACCGGGACGTCAAGAACCGGTTCATCAGCACCGGGCCATGGGAATCCCTGGAACAGGTTGAACAGTGGCGGGCATCGGACGTCTTCACCCAAAGCGTCGAGGCCATGAAGGACCTGCTGGAACATTTCGAGGCGCGGACGCTGGACGAGGCCGCCAGCATCGGCTGGGACGCCACCGACATGTGAACCTGAACCTACGCCTGAACCCTGCGCGGGCCCGGCCCACGGGGACCACCCCGTCCGACGGGCCCGGCCTGCGCGGCTAGTGGGACTGCAGCGCCTCCAGCACGGCCGGCAGCAGGACCGTGTTCCTGCCCCAGACCGGATCGAAGATTTCCACGTACCAGGCGTCCGCGAGGACGAGGGCCAGGGCCTCGTTGGACTCGGCCGCCCAGTCCTTCAGCTGCTCTTCATCCACCGGTCCCTCGCTGCTGCCCAGCACGGTGACGACGGCGTCGTCCTGCACGGTGACCGGAATGGAAGCACTGCTCGCCTCGCCGGGGGCGTGGGCGACGGTCACCATGTCGGAACGGGCGGACAGGTCCAGGAGCGCCGACGCCGTCTCCGGGCTGCAGAAGCCCGTCACGTAGGCCCGTTGCGCCAGACCTTCGGCCTGCACGCCGGGCTGGGATTCCTTGGTGAAGAGCCCGTTGCGGTTGAGGCGGGCCAGCTGCCCGGCGATGGCCGTGGTCTCGTCGTCGAACCCGGGCGCGAAGGTGCCCGGCTGGTACTGGCTGCTGCCCTCCAGCCAGCGGGCGGTGAGCTCGCCCGCTGCCGCAATGGAGGCGGCCTGGCGCCAGACGTCACGGTCGGCGAGGAGCCGGCCGAAGCCGTCCCGTTCGGTTGTGAACCTGTCCTCCGACACTCAGGCCTCCTTCGCTGCGGCCCGGACAGCTGCGGCCCGGACCGCGGTGGGCCGGGCTACCGCCGGCTCGGATATCGAGTGCCCCTGCCCGGAGTGGTGTTGCAGCAGCAACGCGAGCCGTTCGCAGCTGGCCCGGAGCGCCTCCAGCTCCCGGGGACCGTAGTCCCCGATGATCCCGGTGATCCGTTCGGCGAGATCGTCGTCGTCAACCTCGAAATAGTGGTTCAGCGTGACCTCGCTGGGCCCGTCCGCCGGGCTGATCTCCCAGGTTCCGCCGAGCAGCCGGAGCGGGCGTTCAAGGTCCAGCTGCTGGAACTCTGCGCGGAGCGCGGGCGCATCGAAGACACGCCAGCAGTGGCTGGAGCTCAGGGAACCGTTGGAAACCACCGAGGTCCGCAGCTCGTGGCGCGAGTCGTCCCCGCCGACACGCTCGGAATAGACCGTCAGGCCGTCGAAGTAGGGCCAGTGCGAGGAATCCCGCAGCATGCTGAAGATCAGCTCCGCCGGGGCGTCGATGCTGAGCCGGTGCGTCGTCCGGCGCGTAGTGTGCTGCGTGGTCACTGGCAAGTCCACCCCTCCTGTGTCGTGCTGCCTTTCTATGCAGGCTAGGCC
The DNA here is from genome assembly GCF_042883665.1 of Arthrobacter sp. NPDC058192. Taxonomy (NCBI): domain Bacteria; kingdom Bacillati; phylum Actinomycetota; class Actinomycetes; order Micrococcales; family Micrococcaceae; genus Arthrobacter; species Arthrobacter sp. NPDC058192. The sequence goes on from NZ_JBHVVJ010000010.1 coordinate 5,247, forward strand.
AGTTGCGGGCTGGCGTGAACAATTTCGTCCCGCCGCGTCATGCACGGCAATCTGCGGTAACACTTGGCCGCAGCAGGTCATGTGCGGACCGTCGGCATTAAGCGCGGTTACCCCTTGTATCCCTGAGTTTCACGGCACTTTGACCGCCCTTTGCGTGGCCCGGATAGTTGCTGGCACAGCATCACATCCGAGCATCTTCGAGGGGTAAACATGTCCAGTCTTCCGTTCAAATCCGGCATCACCGTGGCGCTCGCCGCCACCACACTCCTGGGGCTGGCGGCGTGCTCCGACCCAGGTGCCGCCGCCGCCGGCGGCACTACTGCCGCGCCGTCGTCCTCGTCGGGCGTTAAGCAGTTCAACCTCGCGCCGCAGCAGGACCGGATTCCGGTCACAAAAGATGCAGCGGCGGCCGCCTTGGTCCCGGACGCCGTCAAGAAGGACGGCAAGCTGACCGTGGCGGTCAGCCCCTTCGCCGCACCGCTCGCCGTGTACGCCACGGACAACAAGACGCCGGTCGGCAACGAGGTGGATCTCGCCGTCGCCCTCGCCCAGACCTTGGGCCTCGAGGCGGACATTGTCCCCACCGCGTGGGCCGACTGGCCGCTGGGTGTCGAGTCCGGCAAATACGAGGCCGTGCTCTCCAACGTCACCGTCACTGAAGAGCGCAAGCTTAAGTTCGACTTCGCCAGCTACCGCGAGGACAAGCTCGGCTTCTACGCCAAGGCCGACAGCAACATCACGAAGGTCGAATCGGCACCCGACGTCGCGGGCAAGCGCGTGATCGTCGGCTCCGGCACGAACCAGGAAGCGATCCTGCTGCGCTGGGACGAAGAAAACAAGAAGAACGGGCTCGCACCCGTGGAGTTCCAGTACTTCGACGACGACTCCGCCTCCCAGCTGGCCATCCAGTCCGGCCGCGCGGACCTCACCTTCGGCCCGAATGCCACGGCCGCCTACAAGGCCGCCACCGACGCCAAGACCAAGCTCGTGGGCCTGGTGGCCGGGGGCTGGCCGCTGAAGGCCAACATCGCGGTCACCACCAGGAAGGGCAACGGCCTTGCCGCCGCGGCCCAGGCGGGAGTGAACCACCTGATTCAGGACGGCAGCTACGCCAAGATCCTGGACCGCTGGGGCCTCAGCGCCGAGGCCGTCGCCAAGTCCGAGCTCAACCCGGCAGGCCTGCCGAAGAAGTAGCCCGCCCGAAGGCCGTAGCCGCACACGCCGGGAGCAGAACAGGAAATCCCCGCCGGACACCATCCGGCGGGGATTTCCTGTTCGCCTTGCCAAAGGCTTGGAACGATTGCTCCGTAACGGCCCTTATGGGCCCTCAAAAGGGCCGCTGGGCCCACGCCGGCAGGGTTCCCTGGCCGAGCTTGCGAGGCGAGGGAGCCGGTGGGGAGCAATCGATGGTGGGGTAGGGCGGGATTTAGAGGCTAGAGGAGCTGCTCCCAGACCGTGAGCTCCAGCCGAAGGGTGTCGGCCGTGCCGTGGCCCGTGCTGCGCTCTGCGCTGCGGTCCGCGCCGTTCTCCGTGCCGCGTTCCGTGACGGGCTCGAGGTCGGCCATTGCCTACGCCTGTGCCTGCACGGTGGGGGTGCTGGCGTCCGCCGCGGAGCGCACCGGGGTGGCCACGCCGAGGTTTTCCCGCAGCGTCGTGCCCGCATACTGCGTGGGGTATACCCCGCGTTCCTGCAGTTCCGGGACGAGGTGGTTGACGATGTCGTCCAGCCCGCTCGGGATCAGCCACGGCGAGATGTTGAAGCCGTCGACGGCGCCTGTCCGGGCGTACTCGGCCAGCCGGTCCGCGACCTGGGTGTAAGAGCCGGTGAACGTGGAGTCGCCCCGGCTGGTCTTGGCGGATACGAACTGGCGGATGGACAGGCCCTTTTCCGCGGCCTCGGCCCGCCACTGGTCCGCGAGCTGGCGGGCCTTGGCGCCGTGGAAGCCGCTGCCGCGGGTTTCCGAGGTCTCCTCCACCAAGGGGTCGATGTCCGGCAGCGGGCCGTCGGGGTCGTAGCCCTGCAGCTCCCGGCCCCAGAACTGCTCGAGGTAGGCGATCGCCTGTTCCGGACCGATCTGCAGATTGCGGACCCAGGCCTTCTTCTCAAGGGCCTGCTCCGGCGTGGCCGCAAGGATGAATTCGCTGGCGGGCATGATTTTGACGTCGTTGGCGCCCCGGCCGGCCCGGAGGGTGCGCTCCACGATGTCGCGGCGGAAGGCCAGCGCATCCTCGAGCTGCGGGTGGGCGGAGAAGATGACGTCCGCCTGCCGGGCGGCGAAGTCCCGGCCCTCGGGCGAATCGCCGGCCTGGAACAGTACCGGCCGGTACTGGGCGCTGCGCGGCAGCCTCGGCGTGACGTCCACGGTGTAGTGCTTGCCGCTGTGGTGCACCCGCCGGACCGTGCCGTCCTCGTCCCAGGCGTCCCAAATCCGCTTGGCGGTTTCCACGAAGGCTTCGGCATGGGTGTAGCGGTCCGCATGGTCCAGGTAGCCGCCGCGGCGGAAGTTGGCGCCGGTCCAGGCGTTGTCCGTGGTGACAATGTTCCAGGCGGCGCGTCCGCCGGAGAGCAGGTCCAGTGAGGAGAGCCGGTGCGCCAGGTCCGCGGGGTCGTTGTAGGTGGTGTTCTGCGTCGCGACCAGGCCGATGCTGGTGGTCACGGCGGCGAGGGCGGCGAGGGCGGTCTGCGCGTCCGGCCGGCCGGCGACGTCGAGTGCGTGCGGGCGGCCGAGGTGTTCGCGCAGCCGCAGGCCTTCGCCGAGGAAGAACGCGGCGAACAGGCCGCGCTCTGCGGTCTGGGCGATGCGCCGGAACGATTCAAAGTCGGTCTGGGATCCGGAGTCGGCGGCCTTCCAGACGGTTCCGGAGTTGACGCCCTGGAAGAAGACGCCGAGCTGGAGCTGCCCGGAGGGGGTAAATTCTGACGTGTGGCTCATGGGGGCTCCTTAGTGTTCCGTGCCGGCGGCTGTGGTTGGGGCAGCGGCGGCGGTTGCGGCCGCGTACCGGCTGGCGGGCCGTGCCAGCCCCAGCTGGTCCCGGAAGGTGGCGTCCGGGGTGTTTGGTGCCAGGAGTCCCCGGCGCCGCAGTTCGGGCAGGACCAGGCGTGAGAGTTCCTCCAGGTCCGTGTCCAGTACGGCGGGGTGCAGGCGGACGCCGTCGGCCACGGCCAGCACCTCGGTGAGCAGTTCGGTCAGCTCGGCCGCCGTCCCGGCGAATAGCGCCCGCGGGCTCTGCCACGGGGTGTGGCCATCCAGCACGGCGAGCCGCTCCGCAGCAGCCTCGCCGCGGGCGTCCAGCACGACGTCGAGTTCGGCGATCAGCGCCGGGGCATTTCCGCCGGGCGCGGGCCCTGATAACAGTCCGACCCGGGTTTCCGTGAGCTCGGCGGCCAGCAGCCCGGACGCCGGGGCCGAGACGAGGAGCGCATCGGCGGCTCCCGCCGCCACGGCTTCCGGTGCAAGGAGACCGGCGGGGGCCAGCACGGGCAGCTGTCCCTGCAGGGGCCGCGGAATGATCGACGGACCCTTGACGGAATAGTTGTCAGTCTCGACGTCAATGTAGTGCAGCTTGTCGACGTCGAAGTAGCGCCCGGTGGAGACGTCGCGGATCACCGCGTCGTCTTCCCAGGAATCCCAGAGCCTGCGGCCGACCTCGATCGAATCTGCGGCCTCCCCGGCGAGCAGTGCCCCGCGGACCGTCTCCCGTCCGACGGCGGCGGCATCGGCTGCGCTTGTCGAGGCGGCCACGAGCCAGCCGGCCCGCCCGTTGGAAACGTAGTCCAGGCTGGCCAGCTGGGTGGAGATGTGGAACGGCTCGGTATAGACCGTGTCCACTTCCGGGATGAGGGCGAGCGACCGCGTCACCGGACCGGCGAACGCGGCCCGCTGCACGGCGTCGAGCCGGGCCGCGGCCGCGGCGTCCGGCCTTTCGGCCGGGGCGGTGTCCGGCAGCTCCGGGTCGGAAAACGTCGCCGCGTGGAAACCGGCAGATTCGGCGGCAAGCACAGCGCCGCGGACCTGGTCCGGATCCAGCGCGGCGGCCGCCGTCGGGGAAAGGCGCCCCGCGGCCGGGTGGCTGCCGGCCCCGTCGAGGTCAATGATCAGCAGGCCGCAGCCGGATCCGGGCAGGGTGTCGAGAGTGCTCATGAGGCGTCCTGACGTTCGTAGGGGATCTGTTCACCGGCTTCGATCGCCACCGGCAGGCGGTTCTCTGCGGGCGGCAGCGGGCACGTGGCGAGGTCGGTGTAGGCGCAGGGCAGGTTCACAGCCCGGTTGAAATCGAGAGTGACCGTCCCGCCGGGGCCGGGCGCAGCAACGGTGAGCGAGCGGTTGGCGCCGTACGTGGTCCGGCCCGACGTCGCGTCGGTGAAGAGCACGGACAACGTGCCCGGTACGTGGCCGTTGAACGCGGTCAGGACCAGGTCCTGGCCGTGCAGCCGGAAGCAGAGCTCGCCCGGGGCCTCGTAGACATGCTGGATGCCTTCGACGGCAGCGCCCACGGTCGTGGGCCGAGGTTCGGCGAACGGCACAAATATGCCGGGGGCGGAATATTCGCTGCTGGGCGCGTAGGTGGGTGTGCCGCGGTAGCCGGTCAGCAGCGGGTTCAGGGGATGCCGAGGCCGCACGACGAAACGGCCCCCGCGCTTGGCCACCTCGATCACGGTGTCGCCGGCGCCGGCGTCCTCCACGCGGAGGCTGAGGCCTTCGCGCTCGGCGATCGGGCCCAGGACCACGGTGGCGCCGGTTCCGTCCGGGTTCAGTTCCTGCCCGTCCCGGAGCACCCGTTCGCCGGACGCCAAAACCAATCGGACGACGTCGTTTTCGGCGCTCCAGGTGCCGGGCGCCCCGTCGAGGCGTACCGGGACGGCGTCGAGCCAGTGCAGGTGCGTGACGGCGAGGAAGCCGTGGGGGTCGGCGCGGTGGCGTTCGTGCCCGGCGTGCCAGTCTGCCCATGCGGCTTCGAAGGCACGGTCTTCGCGGGTGGAAGTACCAGTGGACGTTTCAGTTGGCGTAGACATGGGCACTCCTGTGGGTGGCGTGGTTGGCCGCGACGCGGGCCGCGGCGTCGGCCTCGGTGGCACCGGCAGCCTCCGGCCGGCCGGCGTACGGATCGCCGTCGGCCCAAAGGGTGGTGGGCGCGGCGGCGCGGACGGCCGGAATGACCTCGAGCGCGAACCGCTCCAGGATCTCCAGCTGCTGGCCGAACGGCAGCGTGGTGGGCAGCGAGATGGACTGCAGGTCGTGGCTGTAGAGCTCGTGGTAGCTGAGGATCTTGTCGATCACCTGCTCGGGGCTGCCCACGAGTGCGGGCCCTTCGGCGACGGCGTGGTCGATGTCCCGGTACGGGGAGTTGTTGCCGGGTACGTTGCGCCCGGTAGTGAGGGCCTCGTAGACCGGGCCGAACTGCCGCTTGGCCTCCTGCGTGGTGTCCGCGATGAACACCCCGCCCGCCCCGGAGCCGGAGCCCAGGTACTGGTGCTGGGGGTCGTGGCCGTGGCGGGCGTATTCCTCGCGGTAGTGGTCAATCAGCACCTTGTAGTTTTCGCGCGGCTGGATCGCGTTCGCGGTGAACAGCGGATCGCCCCACTGCGCCGCCAGCGCCGCGGAGGTCAGGCTGGTGGCCGAGCCGTGCCAGACCCGGGGCGCTCCGGCGAAGGGCCGCGGCGTTGTGGTGGTCGGTTCGGTCAGCGCGGGCCGGAAGGTGCCGGACCATGTGACGTTCTCCTCGGTCCAGAGCCGCCGGAGCAGGCCGTACTTCTCGGCGAGGAGCTCCCACTGGTCCGCCAGGTCCAGGCCGAACAACGGGTACTGCAACACCTCGTTGCCCTTGCCGATCACCAGTTCCAGCCGGCCGCGGCTGAGCTGGTCGATCGTGGCGTAGTCCTCCGCGACGCGCACGGGGTCCAGCACGGAGAGCACGGTCACGCCGCTCTGCAGCCGGATCCTCGACGTGACCGAGGCGATCGCGGCGAGCACGGTGGTGGGGGAGGAAGAGATGAACTCGCCGGCGTGGCGCTCGCCGACGGAGAAGCTGTCATAGCCCAGCTCCTCGGCCCGGCGCGCCGTTTCCACCACCTGGTTGAGCCGGTCGGCGGTGGAGACGATCTCCCCGGTGACCGGGTTTTTCAGATGCGGGATGATGTCGAGGACCTGGAACTTCACTGTGTCTTCCCTGCCTCTGTTTTCCCTGCGGGGGCGGTTCCAAAGTTGGCCTCGGTAACCGTTTTGGACTCGGGGAGGGCCTCCTCGGAGAGTCCCCAGCGCTTCAGGACCTTGGCGTAGGAGCCGTCCTTGATGGCGGAGTTCAGCGCGTCCGTGATCACCGGGGCCAAGCCGTTGCCCTTGAGCGTCGTGGCCGCCACTAGGGTTTCGGACGGCCAGCCGGCGTTGACCTTGCCCACCACCTTCAGGTCGTCACGGGTGTTTTCGCGGTAAGTGACGGAGGGGTAGGGCGCGAGGTTCAGGTCCGTGCGGCCGGAGGACAGGGCCAGGATGGTGTCGGCGTCGGACGAGTAGTACTGCAGCACCGCCGGCGCCTTGCCCTTGGCCTCCAGCTCCTTGTTCCACGCGATGAGGATCTTCTCCTGGTTGGTGCCCGAGCCGACGGAGATCTTCAGGCCGGAGATGTCGTCGGCGCTCTTGATGTTGTAAGTGGAGCTCTTCTTGGCCTCGAAGCCCATGTACGCGGCCCGGTAGCTGGAGAAGTCGAAGAGCTTCACGCGGGCGGCGTTGATGCCAACGTTGGAGAAGACGGCCTCGAAGTCACCGGACTGGGTTTTCAGCGGCCAGTTCTCCCACGAGGTGACCTGGGTGTCCAGGTCCAGCCCCAGCTTGTCCGCGACCAGCTGGGCGAGGTCCACCTCGACGCCGATCGGGGTCTTATCGTCCGTGGCGTGGAAGGACAGCGGGATGGCCCCGGCCGTGGTGGCGACGGTGAGCTTGCCGTCTTTGCTGATCAGCGCGGGGACTTTCGCGGCCAGCGCCGCGTCCTTGTCGACACGGATGCGCTGCTGGTCCTGCGAGGTGTTGTAAACGACGCCGTTGCGCGCCGCCGTCGTTGCCGGCTGCGCGCCGGACGCCGCTGCGCCGGGGTCGGAGCAGGCGCTCAGCGCCAGCGTGCCGGAGAGGGCGCCGACGAGGACGACGGCGGGAAGCACTGCGTTTCTGCGCCCGGCGCTGCTGCCGGGAATACCGGTACGGACGGTGCGGAGGGTGGAACGGATAGACATGGGGGTCCTTTAGATGTTGAAAGCCGGTTCGATCACTTTGGAGAAGAAGCTCCGGGTGCGTTCTTCGCGCGGGTTGGTGAAAATGTCCTGTGGGTGGCCTTGCTCGACGATCCGGCCCTGGTCCATGAAGACCACGGTGTCCGCGACGTCGCGGGCGAAGCCCATCTCGTGCGTGACGATGATCAGGGTGGTGCCGGAGGTGGCGAGCTCGCGGATGACGTCCAGGACCTCGTTGACCAGTTCCGGGTCCAGGGCCGAGGTGGGCTCGTCGAAGAGCAGGATCTTGGGATCCAGCGCCAGCGCCCGGGCGATGGCCACGCGCTGCTGCTGTCCGCCGGAAAGCTGGCGGGGGTAGGCGCCGGCACGGTCCTTGAGGCCCACCCGGTCCAGCAGTTCGAGGCCGCGCTCGCGGGCCTCGGCCTTGGACCTGCGGGCCTTATCTGAACGTGGCGCAACCACCGGAGCCTCCGCCACGTTTTCCAGCGCCGTCAGGTGCGGGAACAGGTTGAAGTTCTGGAACACCATGCCGATTTCGGTGCGCTGCTTCAGGATGTCTTTTTCACGCAGCTCGTGGAGTTTGTTGCCGCGCACTTCGTAGCCCACCAGCGTGCCGTCGATCGCGATGAACCCGCCGTCGACCTTTTCCAAATGGTTGATGGTGCGCAGGAGCGTGGACTTGCCGGACCCTGAGGGGCCGACGATCACGGCGACGCCGCCCGGCTCGACGGTCAGGGTGATGTCCTTGAGGACTTCCGTGGCGCCGAAGGACTTGCGGACCTTGGTGATCTCGACGAGGCCGCGGGTGGGCGTCGGCTGCAGTGTCGTGGCGGCGCCGGCTGCCGGGGCAGTGGAACCTGCGGAGCCGGCGGCGGTGACGTCGGTGGCGGTGCTCATCGGGTGCCCCTTTCCTGGGCGGTGTCCCGGCGGGCGGGCGCATGGGTGGCGAAGAACTTGCGGGCTTTTTGGAGCGGAGTCAGCGGAAGGGTGCGGACCGCACCCTTGGAGTAGTGCCGCTCGATGTAGTACTGGAAGACGCTCAGGACCGAGGTGATCACGACGTACCAGAGCGTGGCCACGAGCAGCAGGGGCAGGACCTGCTGGGTGCGGTTGTAGATGACCTGGACGGTGTAGAACAGCTCCGAGTAGGCCAGGACGTAGACGATCGAGGTGCCCTTGACCAGGCCGATCACCTCGTTGAAGGCGGTGGGCAGGATGGCCCGCATGGCCTGCGGCAGGACGATCCGGGTGGAGCGCCGCCAGGCGGGGATGCCGAGCGCGGCTGCGGCCTCCAGCTGGCCCTGGTCCACAGAGAGGATGCCGCCGCGGATGATTTCTGCCGAATAGGCCGCCTGGTTCAGCGTCAGGCCCAGCACCGCGGCGGCGAACTGGCTGATCAGGGTGGTGGTCTGCGCCTCGAAGAAGCGGACGTCAGTGAAAGGGATGCCTAAGCTGATTTTCTCGTACAGGTATCCCAGGTTGTACCAGAGCAGCATCTGCACAAGCAGCGGGGTGGAGCGGAAGATCCAGGAGAAGGTCCAGGAGACGGACACCAGCAGCGGTGACGCGGAGAGCCGCATCAGGGCCAGGACGAAGCCCAGGATGAAACCGAGCGCCCCGGAGATCGCGGTCAGCTTGAGCGTCTCCAGCAGGCCGTTGACGATCGACTGCGCGGTGAACCACTGCGCCACCACGCCCCATTCCCAGCGGGGGTTCGTGGCCAGGGACCAGGCGATCCCGGCGACGCCGAGCGCGACCACCGCCGTGCCCACCCAGCGCCACGGGTGCCGGGCGGGGATGACCCGGTAGCCGGCGTAGTCGGTGGCGGGTCCCCTGCCGCCGGGGACGGCGCCCGGCGGGGTGGGGCTGTTGGGCGTGGAACCGGTGCCGGACTCCGGGGCTGCGACGGCGGACGCCGCCCCCGGTACGGACTGGGCCACAGTGGTTGCTGCTGAACTCATGCGCCACCTCGCTTCTTCCAGTTGCTTCTCTTGGGGTTGGATTCCAGCCAATCTAGGGTCCGCCGAAAACGCCCGGCAAGGCGGGAAGTTGCATGCGTTCACGTGGCTTCGCACGGCGTCACAAGTCGAATTCTTTCCTCGTTTGACCTGCGGTTACGCAGGGTGAACAGCCATGACCGGGCGCCTCGACCGGCCCCGTTTCGGGTGCCTAGCATGAGGGCTCCGAACCAGACCCAGGAGACCTCATGCCAGTGCATTCCCCGACCGTGGTCCTGATCGGCGGCGGGCCGCGCACGGCCGGGTTGCTTGAACGCCTCGCCGCCAACCGGCCTGCACTCTTCACAGGCCCGCTGCACGTGCACGTGGTGGAGCCTTACGCCCCGGGGTCCGGCCGGATCTGGCGCTACCAGCAGCACTCGGGGCTGATGCTCAATTCCGCCGCCGCCGACGTCACGATGTTCACCGACGCCTCGGTCCAGTGCGAGGGGCCGGCCGCCCCGGGCCCAAGCCTGTCCGAATGGGCCGCCGGGGTTCTGGATGGCTCCATCGCCGACGTGCCGGAGCTTCCGCAGGAACTTCAGGCCCAGCTGAGGACCCTCACCGGCGCCACGTTCCCCACCCGGCAGCTGCAGAGCGTCTACCTCGAATGGTTCTTCCGCCGCTCCGTCGCTGCCCTCGGGCCGGATACCACCGTCACGGTGCACCGGGACACGGCCTCCGCCATCGAACCGGAACACGCGCCGGGACGGGGTCGTGAACCGGGCGAAACGGAAGGGGGCCCAGCCGAACGGGACGAAGCGGGCGCGGCCGGCTACCGCGTGCGCCTGGTTGGCGGGGCGGTGCTGCGCGCCGACGTCGTGGTCGCCTCCCTGGGGCATACTGATTCGCTGCCGGACGAGGAGTCTGCCGCGTGGGCCGGGTTTGCCGCCCGGCACGGCGCGTTCCACGCGGCGCCCAGCTACACCACCGACGTCGACTACTCACGCCTCGGCGCCGGGCAGGACGTGATTGTCTCCGGCATGGGCCTGGCGTTCGTGGACCTGCTGGTGCTGCTGATGGCAGGCCTCGGCGGCCGGTTCGAGGACCTGCCCGACGGCGGCCTGCGCTACGTGCCCTCCGGCGCCGAGCCCAGGCTGTGGGCCGGATCCCGCCGGGGCGTGCCCTACCACTCCAAGATCACCTCCGCCCTGCGCGGCGAGGCGGCCGGGGAACCCGAGTTCTTCACCGCCGAGTCCGTCGGGGCGCTGCTGGCCGCGTCCGGCGAGCTGGATTTCCGCGCGCAGCTTTGGCCGCTGATCGCCAAAGACGCCGGCTACGCGTACTACCGGGAGCTGTTCACTGGATACCCGGAGCGGGTCCGGACCGGCTGGGAGGAATTCGCGGAACGATTCGCCGCCGTGGACTGGTACAGCCGGGCCCGCCAGCGGCTCGTCGCCGAATCTGTCCCGGACGCGGAGCTCCATCTGGACCTGGAACGGCTGGACCATCCCTTCCAGGGCCGCGTCTTCACCGGCCACGCGGACGTCCAGGCGGCATTAGTGGACTACATCGAAGGGGACCTCGCTCTCCGGACCGGGCCGGACCATTCGGAGACGCTGGCCCTGTTCATCTCCCTGCTCAAGTCCTACATGGAACTGGGCCGCCTGGTGCCGTCCGAGCGGCTCAACGCCCGATCCCAGCGCGACGTCCAGGGCTGGTGGCACGGCTTCTTCAGCTTCGTGGACTCCGGGCCGCCGCCGCGCAGGCTGCGGGAGATGCTGGCGATCCACGAGGCCGGGCTGCTGCGCTTCATCGGACCTGGGCTCGAGATCACCGCCGCGGAGTACTCGGGCCGGTTCGTGGCCAGCTCGGCGCAGTCCGGCATCACGGTCTCAGCTGCGGCCCTGATCGAAGCCCGGCTCCCGGCGCCGTCGGTGGCCCGCTCCGCGAACCCGCTGCTGCGCCAGCTTCACACCTCCGGACTCGGCACAGAGCAACAGCTCCTGACCGCGGACGGCACCCATGCAACGGGACGGCTGCTCGTTTCCGCCAGCAACGAGCTCATCAGCCCGGTGGGGGAGCGGCGTCCCCGGCTGTTCGGCGTCGGGCCCGGCACCTCCGGCTGGGGGGCAGGCGCCTTCGCCCGCCCCCGCACCAACGCCGCGCCGTTCCGCGAAAACGACGCCCTGGCCCGGCGTATCCTGTCTCTGCTGGCGGGGAACAGCTACCCCCGCCACAACCACCACAGCGACGCGCAGTCCATCCCGCATGCTGCCGCCGCCGGAAAGGACCCGGCATGACCCCGCCAACACTCCCGGCAACCCCACTGGCCGTCTCCGGGCTGACGGTCCTGAACCTGCCCATGAGTGATCCCCGGGTCCGACCGCTGCTTGACGAACTCGCCCACGAATATGACTCCCGGTACGGCAATCTCTTTGGCGAAGGAGCGGCCGCGGAAGAACTCAACCGGTACCCGGCCGAAGAATTCGCCGGCCCGGGCGGGGCCCTGCTCATTGTGCGCGAGCACGGCCAATCCGTGGCGGGGGGCGCCTTCCGCCGGTACGGGCCGGACACCGCCGAGTTCAAGCGGATCTGGACGCACTCGGCCCACCGCCGCCGGGGCCTTGCCCGGTTCGTCCTCACGGAACTCGAGGCGCTGGCAGCGCGCCGCGGCTACCGCAACGTCTACCTGACCACCGGCCCCCGGCAGCCGGAGGCCAAGCACCTGTACCTGAATGCCGGTTACGAGGCGCAGTTCGATCTCACCGCGGATCCCGAAACAATCGGACCGTTGGCCTTTACGAAGGACCTTGCTCTGGAATCACTCCTTCCGGAATCCCGGCAGAGCTGAGCAGTTGTCCGGCCTCGACGCCCGGGGGCCCGGCAGGCCCTAACCCTCCCGGACGGGCCGGCGGGCCAGCCACGCGGCCACAATGGCGCCGGAGATGTTGTGCCACAGGGAGAAGACGGCGGAGGGCAGCGCGGCCAGCGCGCTGAAGTGCGCCGTGGCGAGCGTGGCGGCCAGGCCGGAATTCTGCATCCCGACCTCAAACGCGAGGGCCCTGCGTGCCTTGTCATCCAGTCGACCCAGCTTGCCGGCCAGGTAGCCCAGGCCCAGGCCAAAGCCGTTGTGCAGCACCACCGCGAGGAACACGATTCCGCCGGCGGCAACGATCTTGCTTGCACTGCCAGCCACCACGATCGCCACGATCAGCGAAATGACCGCCGCGGAGGCCCACGGCAGGGCCGGCAGGACCCTGGCCACGAGCTTGCGGAGGAAGAGCCGGGCCAGTAGGCCGGCGATGACCGGCAGGAGGACGGTCTTGACGATGTCCTGGACCATGCCGCCAGCGTCGATGCTCAGGTACGAGCCGGCCAGGAGCAGCACCAGCAGCGGGGTAACGATTGGGGCAATCAGGGTGGACACGGAGGCGACGGCCACGGACAGGGCGACGTCACCCTTGGCCAGGAACGCCATGACGTTGGAGGCAGTGCCCGACGGCGCGCAACCCACCAGGATCAGGCCCACGGCCAGCTCCGGCTCGAGGTGCAGGGCGACGGCGATCAGCCAGCCGGCCCCCGGCATGATGACGTAGTGGGCCACGATGCCCAGAGCCACGGCCCAGGGGCGCTTGGCCACGGAGGCAAAATCTGGCGGCGTCAGGGTCAGCCCCATGCAGAACATGATGATGCCCAGCAGGAAGGGAACACTCGGTGCAAGCGGTTTGAATGCACCGGGGAGCAGGAAGCCGGCGACCCCGGCCACGACTACGAGGATCGGGAAGATAGTCACCGCGACGCGGGCGATCTTCGCCTCGGCGGCGAGGGCTGGATTGGCCGGGACATGGGCGGCAACGCCGGCGTCCTGGGTGGTGTTCTGGTTTTTGGTTGCCTCAAGCATCCATGTATGGTGTCACCGGCATCCGCGAACCGACCACTTCGTGACCGCGTGTCCCGCAAATATGTCAGATTTATCGCTGGACAATTTTCTTTTTAGACCACGAACGGAGCCAGCGATGGCCGCCAAAACCGCCGGGGATGCCCCGGCGCTCACGCCCGGGCAGCTGCAATCGGTCCGGGGTGCCCTGACGTCCCCGCGCCGGCTCAGGAACGAGGTCTTCGGCGGCCTGGTGGTTGGCCTGGCCCTGATCCCGGAGGCGATCGCCTTCTCCGTCATTGCCGGCGTGGACCCGCGGATCGGGCTCTTCGCCGCGTTCACCATGGCCGTCACCATCTCCTTTGTCGGCGGCCGGCCGGCGATGATTTCGGCGGCGACCGGCGCCGTAGCCCTGGTGATCGCCCCGCTGATGAAGTCCCACGGGCTGGACTTTCTGGTGGCGGCGGTGATCCTGGCCGGTATTTTCCAGATCATCCTTGGCCTGTCCGGGGTGGCGAAGCTGATGCGTTTCATTCCGCGTTCCGTGATGGTGGGCTTCGTGAACGCCCTGGCCATCCTGGTCTTCCTGGCCCAGCTGCCCGAGCTGATCGGCGTGCCCTGGCTGGTTTATCCGCTCACCGCGGCGGCCCTGCTGATCGTCTTCGCCCTGCCCAGGCTGACCAGCGCCGTACCGGCCCCGCTCGTCGCGATCGTGGTGCTGACCCTCGTGACCGTGGTGGCCGGCGTCGACGTCCCCACCGTTGGGGACAAGGGCGCGCTGCCGGACTCGTTGCCGCTCCTCTTCCTTCCGAACGTGCCGGTCAGCCTGGAGACGCTGCAGGTCATTTTCCCCTTCTCCCTGGCCATGGCCTTCGTGGGGCTGCTCGAATCGCTCATGACCGCGAAGCTTGTCGATGACATCACGGACACCCGCACCTCCAAGACCCGTGAGGCCTGGGGCCAGGGCGTGGCGAATATCGTCACCGGTTTCTTCGGCGGAATGGGCGGCTGCGCCATGATCGGCCAGACCATGATCAACGTCAAAGCCTCCGGGGCGCGCACCCGGATCTCCACCTTCCTGGCCGGCGTCTTCCTGCTCGTCCTTGTGGTGGCACTCGGCGGCGTGGTTTCGCTGATCCCCATGGCGGCGCTCGTGGCCATCATGATTTTCGTGTGCATCGCGACGTTCGACTGGCACAGCATCCGTCCGGCCACCCTCAAAGCGCTGCCCAAGAGCGAGACGCTGGTCATGGCCGCCACGGTGGCCGTCACCGTCGCCACGCACAACCTGGCGATCGGCGTCGGCGTCGGCGTGCTGACCGCCATGGTCCTGTTCGCCCGGCGCGTGGCGCACTTCGTGACTGTTGACCGCGCGATTACGGAGGACGACGGTGGGCGGCGCGCCACCTATCGCGTGGACGGCGAACTGTTTTTCGCGTCCTCGAACGATCTCTACACGCAATTCGAATACGCCCTTGACCCGGAGCGGGTGGTCATCGATATGCGCGACTCGCACCTCTGGGACGCCTCGACTGTCGCCGCGCTGGATGCCATCACGGAGAAGTACCGCCAGCACGGCAAGAGCGTGGAAATCGTCGGCCTTAACGAGGCCAGCGTGCAGATGCGGGCACGCCTGGCCGGCAAGCTCGGCGCAGGCCAGTAAGCCCGGCTGCGGCTACCCGCGGGTGAGCCGGTACCGTTCGATCTGCTTGAGCCGCCGTAGCAGGCTGTCGCGCCGGGGGTGGGGGACGGTGTCGGCCGGCTCGGCGGTGAGCTCGATGTGTTCGGTGCCGTACTGCCACAGCAGCAGGTCATCGAGCAGGCGGTCCGGGCCGGGCGAGTAGCGGTGGTCCAGGGCTTCCCGGACTTCGGTGATCCGGTTGGCGCTGAGCAGCCCGGCCAGCTGCACGGTCTGGTTGAGGCCGTGGGCGGCCATCAGTTCGGCGGCCCAGCCCCAGTCGTCGTCGACTTTCCGGTCCACGTGCGGCAGCAGGGTCCGCCAGACGTCGCGGATCCGGTTTGGCGTCAGCGGCGCCGCGCCCTCGCCGTCCAGGTCCCAATAACTGCGGACCTCCTCGTAGCGGTCATGCAGGTCCGAAAACGCGCTTTCCACAGTCTCCAGCATGGCCGCCGTGGCGGTGAACTGGCGGTCGAAGTGCGGCGTCCAGGCCCGGGGGTCTTCGGCCTTGAACCGGATGTCGTGTTCGATCTCGCTCCACGCGTGGGCGAACACCGTGCGGATCTGGCACTCAAAGAAATAGCTGCCGTTCGGCGGGATGTCCGGGTTGAAGACCTGCTGGTATTCCTTGACGGCCTCATTCTGGATGGTCCGCAGGATCAGGTGCCGGCTGGAGTAGCCGTAGGTGCCGGACTCGATCGAGCCGATGTCCTTTTCGCGGTCCCCACGGCAGTCAAAGAGCTGGCGCTGGCGCTTGATCAGGTTGGCCGCGGCCGCGTTTTCCGCCGGCAGCTTGGTGATGATGCGGATTCCCACCATGTCGTTCAGGGTCCGGAAGGGGTCTGGAAACTTCAGTATGCGCGGGCCGCCCGGCTCCAGCGGTTCTTCCGTGCGGGAGATCTTCTCGCGGAAGGATTCGACGGTCTTGGTGCGGCCGGTGACGAACAACGGCATGACCTCGGTGTCCTTGAGCATGGCCCGCAGGGTGAGCAGGACCTCCCTGGTGACCAGCTTCAGCGCAGGCCGGACCCGCTCGTACAGTTCCACGTTCTCCTGCACGGAATCGCGCAGGCCCGCGTCCAAACGGTCCCAGTTGCTCGCCATTTGTCCAGCTTACGGCTCACCCCCGACACCACAGCGCAAGCACTCCCGCGGCAGCTGCTCCCGGTCGCCGCGGGGCCGACGCTGAACGGCGGCGACAATCCTGCTCTGCACGGGGCAGCGCGGAGCCCGCGGTAGGCTCAACACATGGCTGAGATGCGGCAGCGGGCTACGATCCCTGTCGCAGGGGCGGTGGCACTGGGGGCAGCCACCGTCGCCTGTTCACCTGGCCCCAAGGAGGACGCTGTGAAGAGGCACAAGTACCGCTATGGTGAGGACCCCAGCCAGTGGGGCGAGCTTTTTCTCCCGGAGGTGGCCGCGCCCAGGGGCGTGGTGGTGGTGATCCACGGCGGGTACTGGCGTTCGCAGTACGGCGCAGAACTCGGGGAACCTCTGGCCAAGGACCTCGCCGCGCACGGCATGGCCGCCTGGAACCTGGAGTACCGGCGGGCAGGCAACGGCGGAGGCTGGCCGAACACCTTTGCCGACGTCCTGGCCGGGATCGACAAGCTCCGGGAGCTCGCGGCCGAACACGGGCTCGGGTTGGACAGTGTGGTGGCCCTGGGCCACTCGGCCGGCGGGCATCTCGCGGTCTGGGCGGCGGGACGCAGCAGGCTCGCCGGACTCGGCGCCCCGGAGGTCGACCGTCAGCTGGTGCGCAGGGGAGACGACGACGGCGCGGTGCACCTTTCAGGCGTCGTGAGCCAGTCGGGGGTGCTCAACCTGGCGGCCGCCGAGCGGCTCAACCTCAGCAACGGCGCCGTGAGCAACTTCCTGGGCGGCTCCTCAGAGAGATACCCCAAACGGCATAAATACGCCGACCCCATGAGTGCCGTGCCGCTGGCGGCGTCCGTTTACGCCGTCCACACCGCAGACGATGCCGACGTGCCGTTCAGCGAGTCCGAGACGTACGCCGGAGCGGCAAAAGCAGCCGGGGCACCCGTCCAGTTGCTCAAAGTCCCCGGCGACCACTACGCGCTCATTGATCCCAAGTCGCCCGCGTACCGGAAATGCCGTGAACTCGTGCAGCAGATGCTGGCCTGAGGTACGCCCTGCGCCGGCGCCCCGTGGCCCCGGACCGCGCCGGCGTCCCCCTGGCCGCCGAAAGCCAATAGACTGGATCCCGGGTGCGCCGGGAAGTCTGGTCGGCATAGTTCCGTCGACCCCGTTTTGAGGACCCCATGAGCGCCCTGCCGCCTTCTCCCACACCCCCTCGCCTCACGGTTTTCGGCCGCGGCAGCTACGCCGAGGCCCTTCGGATCGGTGAAATCCTCCGCAAGGAAACAGTAGGCGGCGCGCTGCTCGTCGCGGCGGCGGTGGCGGCACTGATCTGGGCCAACTCCCCGGCGTCGGAAAGCTACTTCGCGTTGCGCGACTTCACCATCGGCTACGCGCCCTGGCACCTGGACCTGAGCCTGGGCGCCTGGGCCGCCGACGGCCTGCTGGCCATCTTCTTCTTCCTCGTCGGGCTCGAACTCAAGCGCGAATTCGTCGCCGGTGACCTCCGCCAGCCGAGCAAGTCCGTGGTGCCCGTGGCCGCCGCCGTGGGCGGCGTGGCCGTTCCCGCGCTCATCTACGCCGCCGTCAACTTCACCGGCCCAGGGACCCTCCGGGGCTGGGCCATCCCCACTGCCACGGACATCGCATTCGCCCTCGCGGTGCTTGCCATCATCGGTTCCCACCTGCCCAGCGCGCTGCGCATCTTCCTGCTCACCCTCGCCGTCGTGGATGACCTCCTGGCGATCACCATCATCGCGGTGTTCTACACCAGCGAGCTCCACCCCGTGCCGCTCCTGCTGGCGCTGCTCCCGCTGGGCCTCTACACGGTCCTGGTGCAGAAATTCCGCCGGTTCTTCGGCACCCATGCGCTGGCCGCCTGGCTGATCCTGCTGCCGCTCGGCGCCGTGACGTGGGCCCTGGTACACGCCTCAGGCATCCACGCCACGGTGGCCGGAGTCCTGCTGGGTTTTGCCGTGCCTGTCCGCCGCTCGCGGGCCAGCGGCGGCCCAGAGGCCGGACCGGGCCTCGCGGAGATCTTCGAGCACCGGTTCCGTCCGATCTCGGCCGGGATCGCCGTTCCGGTCTTCGCCTTCTTTTCCGCCGGGGTGGCGGTCGGCGGCTGGCAGGGCCTGGGCGCCGCCCTGACGGACCCGGTGGCGGTGGGCATCGTCCTGGCCCTCGTGCTCGGAAAGCCGGCCGGAATCCTGGGCACCACGTGGCTGATCACCAAGACCACCCGCGCCCGGCTGGACGGCTCCTTCGCCTGGATCGACATCGGCGGCCTGTCGGTCCTGGCCGGTATCGGTTTCACTGTGTCGCTACTGGTGGCCGAACTGAGTTTCGGGCAGGGCACTGTCCATGACGACCACGCGAAAGTGGGAATCCTCGCGGCCTCGCTGCTGGCCGCGCTCCTCGCCACCGCGGTGCTCCGGACCCGCAACGCGCGCTACCGCCGGACCGAGGAGGAGGAAACGATCGACTCGGACCACGACGGCGTCCCGGACGTCTATCAGCAGGGCCCCGCTGCCGGCTAGGCGCTACCGGGTAGGGTGAAGGGCGAGATTTTTGGCGGGCAGGGGACACCGGCCGGAGCGCGACGGTACCCCTGCGGGTATCATTATGAAGCTGGAATACGCGCGCGGGGCTGCCCGGCGCCCTCGAATAAGGAACAGGCATGCAGAGTATTTCCGTCAAGGACCTAGCCGCCCTGGGCGACGCCACCGAAATCGTCGATGTCCGCGAGGACGACGAGTACGCCGCGGTCCGGGTTCCGGGGGCCAGGAGCGTCCCGCTGTCGCGGTTCGTGCAGTCCCTCGACGAGGTTCCGGCCAGCGGCACCGTCTACGTCATGTGCGCTGCCGGGGGCCGCAGCGCCCAGGCCACCGCCTACCTGGAAGACCGCGGCTACGACGCGGTCAACGTCACTGGCGGGATCATGCAGTGGCAGGATGAGGGACACCCGGTCAACCGGGGCTGATCTTCCGGGGAGGGACCATGGAAGTGATCGTCATCGAGACCCCGCAGCTCGGGGACCGCAGCTACCTGGTCCACGACGGCTCGGCGGCGCTGGCGATCGACCCGCAGCGGGACACGGAC
Organism: Arthrobacter sp. NPDC058192; assembly: GCF_042883665.1. NCBI lineage: Bacteria > Bacillati > Actinomycetota > Actinomycetes > Micrococcales > Micrococcaceae > Arthrobacter > Arthrobacter sp. NPDC058192. The sequence goes on from NZ_JBHVVJ010000010.1 coordinate 24,161, forward strand.
CGCATTGAGGCCGCCGCCCGCGATGCCGGGGTCACCATCACGCACGTCGCCGAGACCCACCTGCACAACGACTACATCACCGGCGGCCTGATCCTGGCCCGCGCCCACGGCGCCAGCTATCTCGTCAACGCTGCCGACGCCGTCGGGTTCGAACGGACGCCCGTCACCGACGGGCAGACCCTCCGGGTGGGGTCGCTGACCGTCAAAGCCGTGGCCACCCCGGGCCACACGCACAACCATCTGTCGTTCATCGTTGACGACGGCACGAAGCGGGCCGTCTTCTCCGGCGGAAGCCTGCTGTACGGCTCGGTCGGCCGCACCGACCTTGTTGCCGACGCGGACACCGTCGGCCTGACCCGCGACCAGTACGCCTCGGTCCGGCGCCTGGCCGCCGAGGCGGGGAACGACGCCGCGCTGTACCCGACCCACGGCTTCGGCTCGTTCTGCTCCTCGGGACCCGCCACCGGCGCCCGGTCCTCCACCATCGGCGAGCAGCTCGGCGCCAACCACGCGCTGACAGACCCCGACGAGGACCATTTCGTCCGCGAGCTCATCGCCAACCTCACCGACCACCCCTCCTATTACGCCCACATGAGCCCCGCCAACGTTCGGGGGCCGGGTCCCGCGGATCTGGCCGTGCCCGAGTCGCTCGGCGCCGCCGAGCTCACCCGGCGGCTGCACGACGGCGAATGGGTAGTCGACCTGCGGCGGCGCGTGGCCTTCGCCAGCAGCCACCTCAGGGGCAGCGTCAGCTTCGAGTACGGGAAGGGCTCCAGCTTCACCACCTACCTGGGCTGGGTGCTGCCGTGGGGCGAACCGCTGACCCTCGTGGGGTCGGAGGAGGACGTCGAGAACGCCATCCGCGACCTCTCCCGGATCGGCATCGACACACCGGATGCCGCGCTCGGTTCCGAGCCGCACGCGCTGGCCCCGCAGGCTGCCCTCGCCTCATACCCACGCGTCGGCTGGGACGGCGTGCTCGCCGGCCGGGCCGCGGGGGACACCGTCCTGGACGTGCGCCGGGCCGACGAATTCGCGGCGGCCCGCGTGGTGGGCGCCGTCAACGTGCCGCTCCATGAACTGCTGTTGCGCCTCGACGAGGTCCCCGCCGGCCGGCTCTGGGTGCACTGCACTTCCGGCTACCGTGCCGGAGTTGCGGCCAGCCTGCTCCAGCGGGCAGGCCGGGACGTTGTCCACGTCGACGCCAGGTTTGCCGACGCAAAGGCGGCCGGGATCGTCCTGGACACTTCAGCAGCCTGAGCCCCGGGGGTGCGAAACGCAGGGCACCGGACCGGATTCTCTGGCAGAGTATGAGCATGCTCACAGTTATTGGCGAGGGGCTGGTTGATGTCGTCCAGCGGTCCTCCGGCGTCCAGGCCCATGTCGGCGGCAGCCCCCTCAACGTGGCAGTGGGGCTGGCCCGGCTCGACCATCCGGTCCAGTTCCTTGGCCGCTACGGCCGGGACGCCTACGGCGAAGCCCTGGCGGCGCACCTGAAATCGAGCTCCGTGCTGCTCCCGCTGGCGCCCGACGACCTTCCCACCAGCGTGGCCACCGCACTGGTCGACGACGCTGGCGCCGCCACTTACACGTTCGACCTCGCCTGGCAGCTCCCGGGCGTCGCGGCCCGCCTGCCGTTCCTCCTGCAGGGAACCACCCTGCTGCACACCGGCTCCATCGCGACGATGCTGGCGCCCGGTGCCGCCGAGGTGCTCGCCGCCGTCGAGCGTTGCCATCCGTCCGCCACCATCAGCTTTGACCCCAACTGCCGCCCCAGCATCAGCCCGGACGTGGATTACGCCCGCGGACAGGCCGAAAAGTTCGTGGCGCTCGCCGACGTGGTGAAGGCCTCCGATGAGGACCTGGAATGGCTCTACCCGGGCACGGATCCGCTGGACTCGGCCCGCCGCTGGCTGGCGCTGGGGGGCTCGGAAGGGCCGGCGATGGTGGTGGTCACCCGGGGCGGCGAGGGACCCTGGGGCATTAACGCCGCCGGGGTGGCCGAGTTCGCCGCTCCGCGGGTGGTGGTCGCGGACACTGTGGGGGCCGGGGATACGTTTATGGCCGCGCTGCTGTCCGCCGTCGTGGACCTCGGCCTGGACGGGGCCCAGAACCGGAAGGCCCTGCGCGAACTTGCCGTCGACAACCTGCGCGACCTATTGGCCCACGCCTCGCGCGCGGCCGCCGTCACCGTCTCCCGCGCCGGGGCCAATCCGCCCACGCGCGCCGAGCTCGCCCAGCTGGAACTGGGGGAAGCGGCCCCCGCCACAACGGAAGGACAGCCATGACGCACCACGATGTTCCCGCATTCCACGTCGGCAGCGAATCCTTTGCCGAGGGGCAGACCGTTCCGCCGGCCCAGCGCAGCGGCAGAATGCGTGCCGGCGGCCAGGACGAGTCCCCACAGCTGAGCTGGAGCGGCGCACCGGCGGAGACTCGGGGCTACGCCGTCACCATGTTCGACCCCGACGCCCCCGGCCGCGGCGGTTTCTGGCACTGGGCGGTGCTGGACATCCCCGCCGATGTCACATCCCTGCCCGCCGGCGCAGGAGCCGAAGGCGGCAAGCTTCTTCCGGCAGGTGCCCTGCAGCTGAAGAACGACGGCGGATTCCGCGGCTACGTCGGCGCTGCCCCGCCTCCCGGCCACGGCCCGCACCGCTACGTCGTCACGGTCCATGCCTTGGACGTGGCGGCCTCGGGTCTGGATGAGCGCACGTCCCCGGCAAGCCTCGAGTCGAAACTCTCGCGCCACACAGTGGGCCGCGCCACGCTCACCGGCATCTACGAACGCCACTGACCCCGGCGCCGCCCGCGCCCCAGCCCGCCGGCGCAGGCCCACGTAGACTGGCAGTATGCGTCTGGTTGCAAGCGATATTGACGGAACGATCCTCAGCCACGAGGGCAAGATCAGTGACCGGACCGTCCGTGCATTCCACGCCTGCCGCGATGCCGGGGTGGAAGTAGTCTTCGTCACGGGCCGCCCGCCGCGCTGGCTCCACCCGCTGCAGGACCAGCTTGGGCACACCGGCACCGTCATCTGCTCGAACGGGGCCGTGGTCTGGGACCTTGAGGCCGACCGCATGCTCTCCGCACGGGCGCTGGGGCTGGACGCCATGTTCGAGGTCCGCCGCATCATCCGGCGGCTGCGCCCCTCCGCCCTGTTTGCCGCCGAAACCCTGACGGGCTTCCACCTGGAACCGGGTTTCCTCGAGAACGGCTCGAGCCGGCTTCTCGAGGAGTTCACGCCCGCCCCGCTGCGCAGCACCCTCACGGCGACCGACTCCGTGGTGAAGTTCCTGGCCATAGTCCGCGAGGGCACGGCCGATGAGTTCCTCGCCGAGGTGACCCCCGCCGTCGCCCATCTGGCCGCCGCGACCCATTCGGCACCGAACATGGCCCTGCTGGAGCTGTCCCTTCCAGGCGTCAACAAGGCCGTCACCCTCGCCGAGTACGCGGCGTCCCTCGGCATCGGTGCCGCGGATGTGGTGGCCTTCGGCGACATGCCCAACGACATCGAGATGCTGCGCTGGGCCGGCGAGGGTTACGCGATGGCCAGCGGCCACCCGGAGGCCATCCGCGCTGCCGACCAGCAGGCGCCGCACTTCGACGACGACGGCGTCGCCCAGATCCTCGAGGCCAAGCTCGCCGAACTCGGCCTCCGGACGGGCTAGGCGATGGGCCGGTCACCGGATTCCCAGCGGGCGGTCAACTGATGTTCATCTTGGCCTCCTAGGCTGGAGACTCGCGACAGACCGATAGTGGGGAAATCATGGCCAAGCAGCGCATCAACTACACGGAGGACCAGCCTCTGAAGCAGGCGGAACCGGACGGGCACTGGGGGCAGCTGCGCCAAGGTGACCGCGTCAGCGTCCGGCTCGCCCCGGGCTTCGAGACCGGCGGCCTCGTGGACGCCGTGACGGCGGACCACAGCGTTGTCTGGGTGGACCTCGACGGCGGCCGCGGCCGCACGCTTTTGCACAGCAGCGACGGCGTCGAAATCCGCCCGCACGACTCCTGACCTCCCCGCCAGGCAAGCCGGGGCTCGGGTACGCTTCAGTGGTGACCACCCCGCACCCCTACTTTGCCCCTCGCGGCAACCGTGACGGCGACTATGACGGCGGCAACCGCGGCAGCGCCCAGGAGGGCGCCGGTGCCCGGGCCGCCCACGGTACAGGAATGCCCCTGGCGATGGCCCATCGGGGCTTCTCCCTGGACGGACTGGAAAACTCGATGGCCGCCTTCCGGGCCGCCGTCGACCTGGGGTTCCGGCACCTGGAGACGGATGTGCACACCACGGCTGACGGGGTGCTGCTGCTGTTCCACGACAAAACCCTGGACCGCATCACGGCGGAGCGCGGCCGGATCGCGGACCTTCCGGCGGCGACCGTGGCGAGGGCACGGATCGGCGGGACCGAACCGATCCCGCAGTTAGCGGAACTCGTCCAGGCCTATCCGGACGTCCGGCTCAACATCGACGTCAAGGACTGGAATTCCGTTGCCGCGCTGGCGTGGGCGATCGAACGCTATGAACTGCACGACCGGGTGCTTGTCGCCAGTTTCTCGGACCGCCGGCGCCGGGCCGTGCTGCGGCAGCTGAGCCGCCCGGCTGCAGGCTCCGCCGGCACTGTGTCCACGGCGCTGTTCGTTCTTCTCGGGCCGGTACTGCCCGCTCCGCTGATGTCCTTCGTGGTCCGGCACGCCCTGGATGGCGTCCAGGCCCTCCAGGTCCCGTTCCGCTATGGCCGCGTCCGGGTGGTGACGGCCGCCTTCGTCCGCCGTGCACACCGGCACGGGCTCCAGGTGCACGTGTGGACCATCAACGAGCCGGCCGAGATGCACCGGCTGCTGGACCTCGGCGTCGACGGGATCATCACCGACCGCGCGGACCTGCTCAAGGCAGTCCTGCTGGAACGTGGGACGTGGCAGGGCTGACCCGCAGTCCAGGCGGACAGCTCAGGCGGACAGCTCCATCATGAGCGGCGGCAGTTCCTCGGTGAGCTCCCGGGCCAGATAGCCCAAGCCGCCCAGCCTGCTGGCCAGCCGGTCTCCGGCTGCCGCATGCAGGTGCGTCCCCCAACACGCGGCCTGCGAATCGGTGGTTCCCCGGGCGCGGAGGCCTGCGATGGCTCCGGCGAGCACGTCACCGCTGCCGGAGGTCCCGAGTCCGCTGTGCCCGGTCGTGATTTCCCAGAGGCCGGGCTCGTCGGCCGCCTTCCCTTTGCTGCCGCCGGGCCGCGCAATGACGCCCTGGCAGGTGACGACGGCCTGGTACTTCTCCGCCAGGTCCGGCACCTGCCGGTGGAGATCGTCCACGTCCTGCCCGAGCAGGATGGCGGCCTCGGTGATGTTCGGGGTGAGGATCAGCCGGCCCGCCCAGGCGGCCAGCTCGTCCTGCAGCTCCGGCAGGCTGCCGAGGGCAAAGGCGTCCAGCACAAAGCACGGCTGCCGGGCACCGGAACCGGGCTCATTGCCGGGACTGCCCGGGCTGGCTTTGAGAAGTTCCCGCAGCAGCGCGGTCGCCTGGTCCTTGTCATCGAGGCCCGGCCCCACCAGGACGGCGTCGGCGGCTTCCAGTTCGGCACCAAGGCCCGCGGCGGCAGACCCCACGACTGTTCCCGCTGCCGTCTCCGGCAGTCCCAGAACACCCGCTTCCGGCAGTCCCACGGCGAGCTGTACCGCCACCGACTCCGCCACAGCCAAGGTGAGCCGGCCGGCGCCGGCGCGGAGTGCAGCGACGCCGGCCAGCAGCGCCGCTCCGGGGGTCTTCCGAGCGCCGCCGATCACCAGCACCGAGCCGCGGTCGTCCTTCCCGGAACCGCCACCCGGAAGGGCCCACTCCCGCAGCAGGGTCGGGGTGACGGCCTCGGCCTGCGCGGAGTTAGCGGGGGTGGACATCGGCGTCCCCCGAGTGCTGGGTGACCGCAACGCCTTCAGTCACGAGGTGGTCGGCCATGTTGAAACCCTCCAGCAGCCACGGTCCGGTGCCCCCGGGCCGGACGAACCGGCTGACGGAGGCATTGAGGATGGTGGACGTCGCCGCGATGTCCAGCAGCTCACGCTCCGTGAGCCCCTCCAGGATGTAGCGGATGAGCAGGATGACGGCATCGTGGCACACCAGCAGGATGCCCTCGCCGGCGTGGCGGCGGTCGAGGTCGGCGAGCAGGGAGCGAAGCCGCAGTGCGACGTCGGCCCAGGATTCGCCACCTGGCGGACGGTAGTAGAACTTGCCGAGCCATCGCCGTCGTTCGGCTTCCTCGGGGAGCCGTGCCTCCACGCCTGCGGACGTGAGCATGTCCAGGATCCCGAGCTCGCGGTCCCGGAGCCGTTCGTCGACGAGGACCGGCGTTGGCCAGCCGCCGGTCTGGACGGCCAGTTCCGCTGTTTGGCGCGCCCGGGCGTAGGGCGAGGACCAGACGGCGGTGCGCCGGTCCTCCGGATACCCTGACAGCAGCCGGCCCAAGGCAAGCGCCTGGTCCCGCCCCGTGTCCGACAACTCGACGTCCGCGTCTCGGGCCGGCACGTTGATCACGTGCGCCCCGGCCTGGTGGGCCAGCGTGGCGGCCACGTTTCCCTGGCTCTCGCCGTGGCGCACCAGCACCAATTCCGTCACGCCCCGGAGGCTTCCGGCCCGTCCATCGTCCTTCACCGCAACCCCCTGTGCGTTGGTCCCTCCCTCGGCGCGCTCCCTCGGCTCGCCGTCGGGTCGAAGCTTTGTGGCTGCCACGTTACTACCGCCGCCTGACATTGTCGCGGCCGGCCGGGGCCCCCGGGGATGACACAGAACCGAGACGGAGCCGCCGGGCTGGCAGGATGGTGCCATGCGAATCCTCATTGCCCCGGACAAATTTAAAGGCTCCCTCACCGCCGCCGAAGCCGCCTCCGCCATTGCCGAAGGCGCCCTGCGCGTCTATCCCGACGCCGAAGCCATCCAGTTCCCGGTTGCCGACGGTGGCGAAGGGACGCTGGAAGCGGCCGTCGCGGCCGGCTACGAGGAGAGGATTAATGCCGTCGTCGGCCCGATCCTGGCGCCGGTCGGTGCCGCGTGGGCTATCCGCAAGGACGCCTCCGGCGGGGCCACCGCGGTGATTGAAACGGCGCAGGCCTCCGGCCTGGCGCACATGGAACCGACCCCCGCCAACGCGCTGCGCGCGCACAGCTACGGCTGCGGCCAGCTGATCGCCGCCGCCCTGGACGCGGGAGCCACGGAAATCGTGCTGGGCGTGGGCGGCTCGGCCATGAGCGACGGCGGCAGCGGCGCCCTGCGCGCGCTCGGCCTCAAGCCGCTGGACGCCGCCGGCAACGTGGTGCCCCTCGGCGGCGGACCCCTCGCCGATGTGGTCTCGGTGGATACGAGCGGGCTGGACCCGCGGCTGTCCGCGGTGAAATTCAGGATCGCCGTCGACGTGCAGAACCCGCTCTACGGCGGAGACGGCGCGGCGCACGTGTTCGGCCCGCAAAAGGGCGCCGACGCGGACGCAATAGAGCTGCTCGACGCCGGCCTGCGCAACTGGGCCTCGGTCCTGCGCGAGTGCACAGGCCGGGACGTCAACGTCCCGGGCGCCGGTGCGGCCGGCGGGTTCCCGGCGTCGTTCCTGGCCTTCAGCACCGCCGCCCTGGAAGGCGGCTTCGAGCTCGTCGCCGGGCTCACCGGGCTTGCGGAAAAACTGGCAGTGGCCGATCTGGTCATCACCGGTGAAGGCTCCATGGACAGCCAGTCGCTTACCGGCAAGGCGCCGATCGCGCTGGCCGACGCCGCCCAGTCCCGAGGCATTCCGGTGATTGTGGTGGCCGGCCGGATCCTCGTCAGCCCCGAAGACCTTGCCCGGCACGGCGTGGTGGCCGCGGCGCAGCTGCTGGATGTCGCCGCGAGCCCGGAGGAGGCCGTTGCCAACGCCGCCAAATACCTTGCCTGGGCCACCAGCCAGGTTCTTGAAGGGGCCTGAGGGGCGCGCAACGAAGGGGGCCACGGGACGCCGTCGGGGCATCAACACCGCGGTGCCGGAGTTCAGGCGCCCGTCTCGTAGTGCGGTTCGGCCACGGGCTTGGACTCGGGGGAGCCCTTTTCCCGTAGGTAGACGGAGGCACCCACCAGTACCGCCACGGCCAGGAATTCGCTCTGCCAGTTCTGGAAGGACTCGAACCAGAAACGGCTTGTGGCGAGGTAGCCCAGCACCGACACCGTGGGCTGGCCGTGGCTTTCCTGGTCGCTGTTGTAGTCCTGGGTCCCGCCGACCAGATGCAGGACGAATGACATCAGGAAGAGTGCAAAAAACATGATCGACAGCGAGTGCTCGTAAAGCTTGAGCACCCATCCGCCGCGGCGGACGGGCCAGGGTGTGGCGGCCTTGATCGTGGCGTGCCGGGGGTCCTCATCCTGCGGGGCGGCGCTGCCCATCGGCTTCGACTCGGAGGAACCCTTTTGGAACAGGAACACGGTCAGCAGGACGTACATGCCCATCTGCAGGAACTCTGACTCCCAGTTTTCAAACGTCGCTTCGACGAAGGCCCCGGTGCGGAGGTACTCCAGCACGGATACTGCCGCCTCGCCGTGGGCCGTCTGCTCATCGCTGTAATTGGCTGCCCCGCTGAGGACCATGCCGCCGAAAAAGACGACAAAAAGCCCGATGTTGGCCAGCAGCAGTCCATGTTCCTTGACCCACTTGCCGATCGTTCTTGAAGGTGCGTCATGCCGTCGGTCTGCGATGTTCGTCATCGGACTATTCCCTGCCCTCTTGGTTGTCGCTGTCGTTGTAATGGTCTTCACGGTCTTGGTTGCCTTCAGGGCCGTCTGGTTGGTCGTCGTCGGACTGCCGTGCTTTCCTGCGGAGCCGGGCCGGGACAAACACCAGCAGCAGTACCAGAACCGCGAACAGCACACCGCCTACGATGAGGCCAGCGGTGTGCCCGACAGTGACATCGAAGACGAGGGTCGTCGTCCCGACGCTCAAGAGCGCCACGCCCGCCAGCGACACCTTGGTGATGCTGTCCGCGCTGGATACCAGGGTGGCCTTCAGCCTCTGCCGGAAGAGCCGGCGGTGGACGCTGACGGGAAGCAGGATCGTCGCGGTGGTGAGCGCCGCCAGCACCACGAGGCTCAGGTAGAGGGCCGTCTGGAACTCGGTCAGCGTCGCGAACCTGGCCTGGAACGGCAAGGTCAGCAGGAACCCCGCCAGGATCTGCACGCCGGTCTGCAGCACCCGGAGTTCCTGCAACAGTTCCATCCAGTTACGGTCCAGCGTCTCTTCCGCGGTCTCATGCCGGCCGCGGCCGTTGGACTCGCCAGGATCTGGCATCGGGCTCCTTCGACGGACGTGTTCTGCTGCGGGCCGCAGCACACACTCAACTTAAGCTTGAGGCTTTGATTATGACAAATTGGTAGTAAGTCTGCTGATTATTTTCCCGTTAGGGTGGAAGTGTTGACTCCGCTGGGATAGTTTCGAGGAACCGGTCCGGCGCCGGGGCCCGGGAACGAACCCTAGAAAACCGACACGCAGTTAGGTGGACTATGAGTGATTCAGGCAACGCTTCGACCCACAGGCAGGACCAGCCGGGCGACCCCCGCGCCGGCTACCACTCCGGTGGTTTTCCCGAGCAGGAACAGAAGCAGCCGGGCCTCACCGCGCCAATGAACCCGACGCCGGACCACGGCGAGGAGAGCTACCGCGGCAGTGGCGCGCTGAGCGGCAAAGCGGCGCTGATCACCGGCGGCGACTCGGGCATCGGCAAGGCCGTCGCCATCGCCTTCGCCCGTGAAGGCGCCGACGTCGCCATCTCGTATCTGCCGGAGGAAGAAGAGGACGCCCAGGACACCGCCGAGTGGATCCAAAAGGCCGGCCGCAAGGCGCTCCTGCTCCCCGGTGACGGCCGGAGCGAGGACTTTGCGGCCGGCATCGTCAAGGATGCGCTGGCGGAGTTCGGGCGGCTGGATGTGCTCGTGCTGAACGCCGCGTACCAGAAGAACCGCGACAGCTTTGAATCGCTCCCCACCGAGGAGTTCGACCGGGTCTTCAAGACCAACCTCTACTCGCTGCTCTGGACCGCCCGCGCAGCCGTGCCGCACCTCGAAGCGGGCGCCTCCATCATCACCACCGCGTCCATCCAGGCTTTCAACCCCTCCCCGCAGCTCGTTGATTACGCCATGACCAAAGCAGCGCAGGTCGCCTTCACCAAAGCGCTCGCCCAGGAGCTGGGGCCGAAGGGGATCCGGGTCAACGCCGTGGCGCCGGGACCGATCTGGACACCCCTCATTCCCGCCACTGAATGGCCCGACAAGCTGCCAACCTTCGGGCAGGACACGCCCCTGCAGCGCGCGGGCCAGCCCGCGGAGCTGGCCCCAGCGTACGTGCTGCTCGCCTCGGACCACGGGTCCTACATTTCTGGAGCCGTGCTGCCGGTGACAGGAGGCAAGGGCCTGTAGGGCCTTACCGGCAGCCGCTGCCGCGCTGCACCACCACCAGCGGCACCAACAACCTGCGCCACCCCAACAACGGACCGTCGTCCAAGCACCATTTCCACTCAGAACAACAGGAGGAAACGGCATGACACAGGAGAACCAGAACGAGGACCCCATTGAAGAAGCCGGGGGATACGGAACTCCGACCGCGGAGCAGGAGATGCCCCACGGCGACCCAAAGTCCTTCGCCCAGCCCCGCGAAGAAGAAGCCTTCGATGCTGCAGGACTGAACCAGGACAGCACGGACGGCGAGGCGTACCCGGCCGGGGCGCCGGACTTAAGCCAGTCCGGCACCGAATCGCAGGACAGTGCAGGAGCGCCCGGGGCAGGTCGCCTCGGTGGAACGGAGGAACAAGTGAGTGCAGAGAACGCCAGTACGGACCCGGGATTCGACGCGGACGCCAGGCCTAATTCGCAGGCAGCGATGCCCTCATCCGAGGCTGACATGGACGCGGCCAACACCGAAGAGCCCGACGCCGGGCGATCCTTTTCCTCGGAGTCCGGCCAGGACGCGGCAGGGCTGCCAGACGGTTCCGGGACGGACCTGCCGGAAAGCAAGTCCCCGAAGGATCGGGACGACGACGAGGAACAGTTCGACGCCGGCTAAACCCGCCCGGCCCTAGGGCCCGGCGGGCCGGCGCCTGTACGTCCGCGCTGGCGGAGAACACAAGGACCGCCCTTCCGGCCACCGATTGGTGGCCGGAAGGGCGGTCCTTTCTCGTGCGGTGTTTTTGCTGAACTACGGCCGGCTGGGCCGCTAGCGGCGCTTCTTCGCCGTGCGCTTCGCGGCAGCATTCAACGCTGCCGCGACGGCGGCGGTGGGCGCCGGGTCCTCGGTTTCCGGTTCCGCCACCGTCCCGCGAGCCTTCGCGATCGCCTTCATGCCGTGGTAAATCACCAGAGCCGCAGCCGAGCCCAGCGCGATGCCCGTGAACGTCAGTTCCCCGATGGTCCAGGTATAGTCCGCGATTCCGATGATCAGGGCGACGGCGGCGGTGGTCAGGTTGATCGGGTTGGAGAAGTTGACCTTGTTCTGGACCCAGATCTTCACGCCCAGGATCCCGATCATGCCGTACAGCATGGTGGCGGCACCGCCCAGGACGCCGGCCGGCACCGTGGCGATGAGCTCACCGAATTTCGGCGAGAAGCTCAGCAGGATGGCGAAGGTGCCGGCCACCCAGTAGGCCGCCGTCGAATACACCTTGGTTGCCGCCATGACGCCGATGTTTTCGGCGTAGGTTGTGGTCCCGGAGCCGCCGCCCAGGCCGGCCAGCACGGTGGCTGCGCCGTCGGCCAGCAGCGCCCGTCCCGAGACGCCGTCGAGGTTCTGCCCGGTCATCGCGGACACGGACTTCACGTGGCCAATATTTTCGGCGACCAGCACCAGCACCACGGGAACGAACAAGCCTACGACGCCGAGATGGAACTCGGGAAGCTGGAAGTGCGGCAGGCCCACCCACGCGGCGCCGTCCATCTTGGCAAAGTCCACTTCGCCCCGGGCCATGGCGACGAGGTAGCCCACCACGACTCCCACCAGGATGCTCAGGCGGCCCAGGATGCCGCGGAACAGCACGCTGACCAGAATGATGACGGAAAGTGTGATCAGCGCCGTGACCGGGGCCTTGTCGAAGTTGAGCTTTGCCGCGGGAGCCAGGTTCAGGCCGATCAGCGCCACGATCGCGCCGGTGACGATCGGCGGCATGACCCGGTTGATCCAGCCGGCGCCAAACTTTTGCACCACGGCGCCGACGACGGCGAGGGTGGCGCCGGCGAGCACCACGCCGCCGAGCGCCCCTGGGATCCCGAACTGCTGCTGGGAGGCCAGAATCGGGGCGATGAACGCGAAGCTGGAGCCGAGGTAGCTGGGCACCCGGCCCTGGGTGATGACCAGGAACAGCAGCGTGCCGATGCCGGAAAAGAACAGGGTGGTGGCCGGCGGCATGCCCGTGAGGATCGGGACCAGGAAGGTGGCGCCGAACATTGCCACGACGTGCTGCATTCCGACGCCGATCGTCAGCGGCCAGGTGAGCCGCTCGTCGGGCCGGACAACCTCACCGGGGCGGATGGACTTTCCGGTGCCGTGGAGTTTCCACTTGGTGCCGAGCATGCTCATTGCCGGGGCCTTTCGGAGAATGTGGGGAGGAAGGAATCTTCCGGTGCAACTTTACCGCGCAGGGCCCCACGGGACCCCCGGCCGTCGCCGGGCAGCCCGCTGCCCGGCCGGAACGGCCCGCTGCCCGGCCGGAACGGCCCGCGATTGTGGCCAACATCACCGGCGGGCCGGGAAGCCGCCGTTCCGGCCGGGAGTTGCAACCAAGGACAGCAGCAAGGCTGGCGCGAGACGGAGTGCAGGCACAGCGAAAGGGACCCCATGACAATCGCCCACGACGAGGCAGTAATCGACGCAGCCGCCGTCGACGCCATCTTTGCCGAGGCCCGCACCGCCAACGCCTTCACCGGCGAGGTCAGCGACGAGCAGGCCCGTGCCATCTATGAACTCACCAAGTTTGGCCCGACGGCCTTCAACTCCCAGCCGCTGCGGGTCACCTATGTGCGTTCCGAGGAAGCGCGCGCCACACTGGTGGGTGCCCTCTCCAACGGCAACCGCGCCAAGACGGAGTCGGCCCCGCTGGTTGCCGTCCTGAGCTACGACACCGCGTGGCAGGAACAGTGGGACAGCTTCCTCCCCGGTTACATCGCCCCCAAGGCCATGTACGACGCAGCGCCTGACCTTGCCGCCGCAACCGGCAACAACAACGCCCACCTGCAGGCCGGCTACTTCATCCTCGCCGTCCGCTCCCTGGGCCTCGCGGCCGGTCCCATGACGGGCGCTGACTTCGCCGCGATCGACGCCGCGTTCTTCCCCGACGGGAGCCAGAAGAGCTTCCTGGTGGTCAACATCGGCCAGCCCGGTCCGGACGCCTGGGGCGACGCCAAGCCGAAGTTCGCATACGAGGACGTCGTCCGCACCGTATAGCAAGCAGGTGCCGCCCCCTCGCGGAGGTGCCCCGGGCTCTGTTTTGTCGCGGAGGTGCCTCCGGCGCATTCTTTCGCGGAGGTGCCTCCGGCACCATGGGGGACAGGCCGGAGGCACACGGGACGCATTTCTGCGGTTCAGCGCATGGCCTGCATCCGGGGCCACTACCTATTTTAGTCCGCGCCGGAGCCCTCGACACAGTGGATTGCGCGGGTGGCTGGGGGCAACCATCCCCGATCTGCACGCCCCGATTCCTCAGTCGCCGGGGCGTGGCAAACTTGCCTCATGCGGAACCTCATTGTGGTGGCGTTCGTGGAGCCAGTGGCCGAGGGGCTGGAGTTCCCCCGGGATAACTGGCCGCTGCACATCACGCTGGTCAAATTCGACGTCGCGGCCCGCGACTCCGCCCGGCCGGCCGCCCACAGCCCCGGCCCCCGAGATGCCGATCCCCAGGACCCGGACCCCACAAAAACGGCGGAGGCCGACACGCCGGCGGACCCGCTCGCCGAAACGCTCGCCTCCCTGATGGAGGAGGCCGTCGCAGACGCCCTCGGAAGCGGCCTGACCGTGGGCCGTGATGACGGCTTCGGCAGGGGCGGGTCCATCCCGGTCAACCTGATCGAACCCAGCGAAAAACTGACGGGCCTGCACACGGCACTGGTCCGGATGGTTCAGGACCTGCCCGGCAGGATCTCGACGCCGGCCTACACCCTGGAAGGCTTCCGCCCGCACGTCTCCCACCACGGGGACAAACGGCTCAATCCGGGAGACGCCGTCGCACTGGACAGGATTGCCCTGGTGGACATGGCGCCCGACGGCGGGCACGCCACCCGCCGGGTACTCAAGCTGTGGGTCGGTCCCTTAGGCTGAGCGGACGCGGGCGCGCCCGGCTGCGGGGCCGCCGTGCGTCACATCGGTACACCGACCATGGATTTCCGCGGGCGGGTGCCATACTTGGGTCAACTTCGACGATGAATCACACACATCGGAGGACGGACGAAGGACGGGGGAACTTCATGATCCTTGACACCGCCACCTTGCGGGTCGCCCTGGCCCTCGTCGACCTGACGCTGCTCCTGCTGTTCTATTTCATCACCTTCCGGCGGACGAGGTCTGCGTACAGCGGCTGGTGGTGCATGGCCCTGCTGCTCTTCCTGACCGGGAATTCGGCGTTCCTGCTCAACGGCACCATCCACCAGGCATGGGCCAACCCGGCCGGAAACGTGCTGCTAGTGGCCGGCGCGGCCAGCATCTGGGCGGGCGCCCGATCGTTGCGGAGCGCCAGCACATCCCGCTGGCATTTTGCGGTTGCCCCCGGCATCGTGGCTGTCGCTTCAATCCTTGACAGTCCGGCCACGAACATCTGGGCCGGCGGCGCGTTCTACCTCGGGTTCATGGGCATCCTGATCGGCCTTGGCTGCAGGGAACTGTTCCTGCTCGAACGTGAGTACTCGCACGTGCACCGTCCGCTGGCCTTCGTCGCCGGCCTTCTTGCCCTCTTCTACGCGGGCCGCTTTGTCGCGTTCCTGGCGGAAGGTCAGTCCGGCCCCATCTTCACCTCCGTCTTCGGGTCGGTGGCGACGACGGCGCTCTCCACCGTCACGCTCGTGGTGGCGTCTTTCACGATGGCCGAACTCAGTTACGAGCAGCTGACCCAGGACCTGCGGGCGCGTGCCACGGTGGACGGGCTGACCGGCCTCCTGAACCGTGCGGCTTTCCTGGACCTGGCGGAAAACGAACTGCGCCGCCTGCGCCGGACCAGGACCACCGCGTCACTGATCCTCGCGGACCTGGACCACTTCAAGTCCATCAACGACGAGTTCGGACATTCGGCCGGGGACACCGCCCTGCAGGCGTTCGCCAGGGCCTGCACGGTAACGGTGCGCTCCACCGACCTCGTGGGCCGCTACGGCGGCGAGGAATTCATCCTCCTGCTCCCCGGCGTCACCCCCGCACGGGCGGGCGAAATCACGGCCGAAATCAGCCGCGGACTCCAGGAATCGGGGCGGGGTGTCGTTCCGCGCCTGCCTACCGTCAGCTACGGCATCGCCTCCGCCGACTCCGGGGCAGCGACCCTCCAGAACGTGGTGGCCGCCGCAGATGCCGCACTCTACCAAGCGAAAACGCTCGGCCGGGACCGCTCGGTGCTGGCCGCGGGCGCGCCCAAGGACAAGACCGACTGACAGCACTGGACGGCCGTTCCTGCGCCCGCCTGCCCGCGCGGCCCATACCTGCACCCGCCTGCCCGCGCCCGCGCGCCCCATGCGGCGGGGAGCGGAACCGGGCGGGGGCGGCCCCGGTGGGAGGCCGACCCGCGCCGTGCTGCCAGTTTGCCGGGCGGCTAGGAAATGACGCCGTCCACCAGGGCCTTCGCTTCGGCCTGGACCTGCTTGAGGTGCTCGGCACCCTTGAAGGACTCGGCGTAGATCTTGTAGACGTCCTCCGTGCCGGAGGGCCGGGCCGCGAACCAGGCGTTTTCGGTGACCACCTTGAGGCCGCCGATTGCTGCACCGTTGCCGGGAGCCTCGGTCAGTTTGGCGGTAATCGTTTCGCCGGCCAGTTCGGTGGCCGTGACGTCCGAGGAGGACAGCTTCCCGAGCGCGGCCTTCTGCTCACGCGACGCGGCGGCGTCGATCCGGGCGTAGACGGGGTCGCCGAACTGATCCGTAAGGCCCTTGTACAGCTGCGACGGCGACTGGCCGGTGACGGCCGTGATCTCCGAGGCCAGCAGGGCCAGCAGGATGCCGTCCTTGTCCGTGGTCCAGACGCTGCCGTCCATCTTGTTAAAGGAGGCACCCGCGGATTCCTCGCCGCCAAAAGCGCCTTCGCCGGACAGCAGCCCGGGAACGAACCACTTGAAGCCCACCGGAACCTCCACGAGCTTGCGGCCCAGGCTCCCGGCCACGCGGTCGATGATCGAGGAGGACACGAGGGTCTTGCCGATCACGGACTGCGGGTTCCAGCCGCTGCGGTGCCGGTACAGGTAATCGATGGCGACTGCGAGGTAGTGGTTGGGGTTCATGAGTCCGCCGCGTCCATCAACCAAGGGCGTCACAATCCCGTGCCGGTCGGCGTCGGCGTCGTTGCCGGTGGCGATGTCGAACTTTGCTCCTTCGGACATCCTGCTGATCAGCGAGGCCATCGCCGACGGCGAGGAGCAGTCCATCCGGATCTTCTCGTCCCAGTCCAGAGTCATGAAGGCCCACTGCGGATCAACGATCGGATTCACGACCGTGAGGTCCAGCTGGTGGCGTTCGCCGATCTCGCCCCAGTAGTCCACTGAGGCGCCGCCCATGGGGTCGGCGCCGATCCGGACGCCCGCCTCGCGGATGGCGTTCAGGTCCAGTACCGAGGGGAGGTCGTCCACGTAGCTGCTGAGGAAGTCGAACTTGCCGGTCGTCCCGGCAGCCAGGGCATCGGCCACGGAGATGCGCTTGACGCCGCGCAGGCCGTTTTCGAGCAGCTCGTTGGCGCGGTTGGCAATCCAGCCGGTGGCGTCGGTGTCCGCGGGCCCGCCGTGCGGGGGGTTGTACTTGAACCCGCCGTCGCCGGGCGGGTTGTGGCTGGGGGTCACCACGATTCCGTCGGCCTGCGGGGCGCCGGAGGCGGCATTGCGGTTGTGGGTGAGGATGGCATGGCTCAGTGCCGGGGTGGGCGTGTAGCCGTGGCGGGCGTCGATGAGGACGTTCACGCCGTTCGCGGCCAGCACCTCAAGGGCAGAGTTTTGCGCCGGTTCACTCAGGCCGTGGGTGTCCTTGGCCAGATACAGCGGACCGGTGATGCCCTGTCCAGCCCGGTACTCCACGATCGCCTGCGTGATGGCAAGGATGTGGGGTTCGTTGAAGGACGCCTTCAGGCTTGAACCCCGGTGCCCGGAGGTGCCGAAGGCCACCCGTTGCCCGGGGTCGGAAAGGTCCGGCGAAACGTCGTAGTACGCGTCAAGGAGCGCAGTGAGGTCAACAAGGTCCTGGGGTTGGGCAACTGTGCCCGCGCGGCTAGCCATGGCATTAGCATGCCAGACGACGGCGCGGTGCAACACGGTTTCGCGGCAAACCCGGTCCTGTGACGCGAGAAGTCCGCCGGACATGCCGGGTCCAACGCAACCCTGCGGCGGTACTCTGGACCCAGAGACTTCTCGAGGGGACATGCCATGACTGACCAGCCAAAACAAGGGAACAACGAGACGCCCGAGGGCCAGCAGCCGACGCTGCGACTCCCTGACCACCAGCCGGATGTGCCCCGGCAGCCGGCACCGCCCTCCGGCCAGGAGCACGGCGGGTCCGCGACGCAGCACTTCGCCCAGCCCGGGTCCCCGGCCCAGCCGGACTACACGCAGTCTGGCTACCCGCAGCAGCCCTACACCGGCCAGCAGCCCGGGCAGGACCATTACGGCCGGCCGGCGCAGGACCAGGGCCAGTACTCAAGCCCCTACCCTCCGGTTTACGGCCAGCCCGGCCAGTCCTACGGCGAGAGCTCCCCGTATGCCCAGCCGGGCAGCTACAACGCGTACGGCCAGCCCTCCTACTACGGCGCGTCGCCGGCCCCCAAAACGCTGAGCATCGCCAGCATGTGCTGCGGCATCGCCGCACTCGTGGGATTCGGTTTCTTCCTGCTTCCGCAGCTGGCCGCGGTCATCCTGGGCCACCTAGCCCTGCGCCGCGAACCGGCAGGCCGGGGCATGGCGATCGCCGGGCTCGTGATGGGTTACGTGGGCATCGCCGTGACTATCCTGGTGCTGGTCATCATCGGATTGGTCATCGGCACCGCCCGCAACAGCGGGTACAGCGTCTAGGGACACGCCCGGCGGGCCCCGCTTCCGCGCAAGGTCAGCGCGGGATGCCGGTTTCAGCGGGTCAGCGCACGCCGCCCATGAGCTTCTTGATCGCCGGCGAGGCCGCCGCCATGCCCACAGCCAGCAGGATGGCGGTTCCGCCCACGCCGATGAAGTACGGCAGTTCGTCGTTGGGGTTGTACAGGCCGGACAGGATGCCGGCGAGCGTGGTGCCCAGTGACACGGAGAGGAAGAACAGGGCCACCATCTGGGTGTGGAAGGCCTTGGGCGCCAGCTTGGTGGTCACGGACAGCCCGATGGGGGACAGGAACAGTTCGGCGAGCGTGAACAGCAGCAGGATTCCCGCCAGGGCCAGCAGCGGAGTCTTTCCGCCGCCGGAGAGGGGGATGAACGCCAGGAACGCCAGCCCCATGACGAACAGACCGATGGAGAACTTCAGCGCCGAGCCCGGCTGCTTGCGGCCGAGCCGGGTCCACAGGGCAGCCATGACGCCGGCGAAGATGATGATGAACACCGGGTTGATGGACTGGACCCAGGCCGCCGGCATTTCCCAGCCGAAGAAGTTCCGGTCCAGCTTTTCCTCCGAGTACACGGCGATGAAGGTGAACTGCTGCTGGAACAGGGCCCAGAACGCGGCGGAGGCGACATACAGCGGAATGAACGCCGCCACCCGGCCGCGTTCGGTGGCGGTGACCTTCTTGCTGCTGAAGATCAGGGCGAAATAGATGACGGACGCGCCGATGGCTGCGTAGGCCATGGACGTGGCCAGGTTCTCGGCGTTGACGGTGCCGGTGCTGAGCAGGACGGCGATGGCCGCGGCGATGACGCCGAAGATCAGACCGTACTTTTTGCGCTCGGCGTCCGGGAGCGGGTGCGCGACCCGCTGACTCTGGGCGGGGAGCTTGCTGCGGCCCCGGGCGTAGACGGTCAGGCCAACGGCCATGCCGACGGCGGCGGCGCCGAAGCCCCAGTGGAAGCCCTGGCTTTCCTGCAGCCAGCCGGTGACGAGGGGGCCGATCAGCGCGCCGGCGTTGATACCCATGTAGAAGATGGAGAACCCGGCGTCGCGGCGTTCGTCCTTCTCGCCGTAGAGCGTGCCGACGAGGGCGGTCGCGTTCGCCTTGAGGCCGCCGGAACCGACGCCCACCAGCACCAGGCCGGTGATGAGGCCCGGGACACCGGGCACGAGGGCCAGGCCGATGTGGCCGGCCATGATCATGATGGCGGAGCCGAACAGCACCTTTTCGGAACCGAAGAGCCGGTCCGCCAGCCAGGCGCCCAGAATGGTGGAGAGGTAGACGCCGCCGCCATAGGCGCCGACGAGCCCGGCGGCCAGGCCCTTGTCGATCTCCAGGCCGCCCTCAGCGGCTGTGAAGTACATGTAGTAGAGCAGGATTCCCTGCATGCCGTAGAAGGAGAAGCGCTCCCACATTTCTACGGAGAAGAGGCTGGCCAGCATCTTTGGGTGGCCAAAAAAGGAAGTATCGCCCGGCGTTGTAGCGGGGCGATTGTCTAAATGAGTTGTGCTCATTTACTTAATGCTGACATTATGACGCGCGATTGTCACATTCGCGGCGCCTTGGGGCAAGCTACGGCGACGGTGTTTCGCCGGAAATTTTCGCGGATTCCGGGGCCGTGCGGGGCGTCCGAAAAAGTTCCGCCGGGGGCCTTCTCAGACCCCCGCGGCCTGCCTCTCAGGCGCGCTCACCGCCGTCGAACATGATGATCTGCCGGATGGCGTGGCCGTCCGCCAGCTGGTCCATGGCCTTGTTGATGTCGGCCAGGGCGATGCGGTCCGAGATCAATTCCTCGACGGGCAGTTTGCCTTCCCGCCACAGCTGGGCGTACTTCGGGATGTCCCGCGACGGGACGGCCGAACCAAGGTAGCTGCCCACGATCGTTCTGGCCTCGGCGGTGACGGTCAACGGCGCGAGCTGGGCGCGGGCCTCGGGGGAAGGCAGCCCGGCCGTGACAGTGGTGCCGCCGGGAGAGGTCGCGGCGAAGGCCGTTTCAAAGGCGCGGGCATTTCCGGCGCACTCGATCACGTACCGGGCCTTGATCCCACCGTCGACGACCTGCTGCGGGGTGTACGTCTCGTGGGCGCCGAGCCGGCGGGCGTGGTCGAGTTTTTGGTCCAGGGTGTCCACGGCGACGATCCGCGAGATTCCTTGGGAGATGGCTGTGATGAGCGCCGCCATGCCCACCCCGCCTAGGCCGACGATCATGACGCTGTCCTCGGGCCGGGGCCGGGCCGCGTTGAGCACGGCGCCCCCGCCGGTCAGCACGGCGCAACCCAGGACAGCGGCGACTTCGGCCGGGATGTCGTCGTCCACTGGTACGGCTGACGCGCGGTCCACCACGGCATGGGTAGCGAATCCCGAGACGCCCAGGTGATGGTGGACAGGCTCGTCGCCACGGCTCAAGTGCCGGGAGCCGTGCAGCAGGGTTCCGTCATTGTTGCTCTTCGAGCCGGCGGTGCAGGGCAGCCGGCCGTCCTCGGCGCAGTTCTCGCAGTTCTCGCAGCGCGGCAGAAAGGACATGACCACGCGCTGCCCGGGCTTTAAATCCGCGACGTCGGCCCCGACCTCGACGACCCGGCCCGCCGCCTCGTGGCCCAGCAGCATGGGCACCGGCCGGACGCGGTTACCGTCGACGACGCTCAGGTCCGAGTGGCAGATCCCGGCGGCTTCCAGCCGAACGAGGATCTCGGTGGGCCCGGGCGCAGTTAGGTCGAGTTCGGAGATGCTGATTGGCTTGGACTCTGCGAAGGGGCGCGGGCGGTCGATTTCCTCAAGTACTGCACCGGTGATCTTCATCGATCCTCTTTCCTGGCCGCCTCGGGTTTGACTGAACCATATCCGCCGGGCGGAGGCAGCGTCCATTTGGCGGGGGATGGCACGTTGGCCAGCACCGCTCGGCCGGCGGGCGGCTCCCCGGGGGGACATGTCCAACCCTGGAGGCCGCCCCTGGACATAGATGGCTTGTGTCCGCCCGTCGCCGTGACCAGGGGACATGTCCCCCGGAGCGGGGAACATGCCCGTACGGCAACCATCGTTCGTGCAGCCCGTCCGGGGACATGTCCGTACGGCAACCATCGTTCGTGCAGCCCGTCCGGGGGACATGCCCATTCCTGGTCCCCGCGAGTGGACATATTTGGATTGTGCCCGCAGGTCATCATGACCAGTGGACATGCCCCTCGAGGACACGGGACATGTCCGGTGACCGGTGGAACCGCTGGTTATGTTCCCTGAGAAGCATGAGCAGAGGACATGTCATCCCTGGGCCCTGGACATGTGCTTTGCCCGGGTCAACCGTGGACATGTGCTCCGGCCGGGGGCAGCGCGGGACATGTCCGGTTTCGGGTGGGACGGGGGAGCATGTCCGGCCAGGGCGGGCCCCGGCCGTGGTCGAACGCGGCTAGCGGCAGCAGGGGCCGGGTCAGAACCCTAGTTGGGCCGCGACCTGCAGCAGCAGCCCCTCGGAGCCCATCGGTCCGATCAGCTGCACTCCCATGGGCAGGCCGGAACCGGCGGCGCCGCCGGTCCAGTGCAGCGGAATGCTGATTGCCGGCAGGCCGCAGACGTTCACCATGGACGACCACGGCGCGTACTCGCATTGCTTGCGGTAGTCGTCGTCGGCGTCGTCCGCCCATTCGGCGGCCGGCCAGTAGCCGCCGCCGTGGCCCGCACCGGTAAACCAGCCCACCGGCCGGGGTGACTGCGCCAGCGCCGGCGTGAGCACCAGGTCCCACCGCGCGTACTGGGCGATCGTGTCCCGCTGGAACTGCCGGAGGAAACCGAGGGATTCATTGAGTTTGGCCGTACTGCGCTGCTGCGCCCGGCGCCGGAACGTGCGGGTGAGCGGGGTCAGGAGCGCCTCGCGCTGCGGTGCGATTCGCGCACTGCCGACGCCGGCCGTCCAGGCCGTGGTGAAGGCGTCCGGGTAGCGGTTGTCGTAGCGGATCACGGCCTCCGAGGTCTCATGGCCGGCCGCCTCGAGCCGCGCGGCGCCGTCGGCCAGCGCCTCGAGCGACTCCCGCTCCGCGGTGCCAGGGAAAAGCGCCTGCCACGGGCTGTCCAGGCTGACGCCGATCCGCAGCCGGCCAGGCTCCCGGCCGGTCAGTTGCAGATAGCTGGCGTCCGCCGGGCCGGGCACCAAAGCATCGAGCATCAGTGCGGCATCGGCGGCGGAGCGGGCGAGTGGCCCGGCAACCACGAGCCGTGCGGGGTCGCCGGAGCTTTCGCCGGCCGGCACGAGCCCCCGGCCCGGTTTTAGTCCCACGAGCCCGCAGGCGGCGGCCGGGATCCGCACGGAACCGCCGCCGTCGGATCCCGGCGCGAACGGCAGCAGCCCCGCGGCCACGGCGGCAGCGCTGCCGCCCGAGGAGCCGCCCGAGCTGCGGCTAAGAGCGTATGGATTGCGCGACGGCGGGGCCACCCGGTTCTCGCTGTAGGCTGTCAGGCCGAACTCGGGAACCTGGGTTTTGCCCAGCGATGTTACGCCCGCGGACTTGAGCGCGGCGGGGAGTGCGCCGTCCGACACGGCGGGTCTGTGCTCCAGGGCCGCGCTGCCGTGCGTGGTGACGACCCCCTGCACATCTGTCAGGTCCTTGAACGCGACCGGCATGCCGTGCAGCGGGGGCAACGCGTCGCCGCCCCGGCCGCGGAGAGCGTGGCGTTGGTCCGCAGCCGCCGCGTCCCTCCGCGCCTGTTCCGCGGTAACTGTGATGAAGGCCCCGAGGTGCGGGTTCTGTTCCTCGATGCGGCGCAGGAAATGGTCGGCGGCCTGCAGGGCGGAAAGCTCGCCGGAGTTGAGTGCATCGCGGAGCCGGACGGCGGACAGCTCGTGGATCTCAGCCAAGGAAATGCTGCCTCAGCCGGTCCTGGAGCGGGGCGACTCCCATTCCGGGAGGGCATGTCCGTTCGTGGGAGCTGCGGGTGGGCATTGTGGCATTATGTCCAGCCGTCGCGGTGAGGGGAGGGCATGTCCCGGGGGAGGGGAGCGCGGAGCCCGGGTGATGGCCGGCCGTCGCGGTGAGGGGAGGACATGTCCGTTCCTGGGGCCTGCGGGTGGGCATTGTGGCATTATGTCCAGCCGTCGCGGTGAGGGGAGGGCATGTCCCGGGGCTGGAGCCGGGGTTGGGCCGCTTCGCGGCGTGTTCGTCAGCCATGGGCCTCCTTCGTGCTCTCCAGAAGCGTAACGTGCAGCCCGCGCGCGTGCCGTGCCAGCGGCGAGGGATACGCTGGGATCAGACCCGGAAAACAGCGGAAAGGACGAACATGAGCGACTTCCAGAGCGTCAGTGTGTCTGGCATCCCCGAGGGTGCCAAGATCGTTGATGTCCGCGAGGACTATGAATGGGTTGCCGGTCATGCCGAGGGCGCGTTGCACATTCCAATGGACCAGCTGCCTGCCCGGTTCGAGGAGCTTGACCCGGACGAGGACGTCTACCTCATTTGCCGTACGGGCGGCCGGTCCTACCGCGCCACTGCATGGCTCGTTGGCATGGGGTACTCCGCAACGAACGTCGCGGGCGGCATGGACCAGTGGGTTGGGACCGGCATGCCGCTCGTGTCCGACAACGGCCTCAAGCCGGTCGTCCTGTAAATGAAGAAGGAAGAGCCGTTGCCCGCACCCACCGTCACGTACACATTCCTCGGACCCGAAGGCACCTTCACCGAGGCGGCCCTGATGCAGGTTCCGGATGCCGCGGACGCCATCCGGATCCCGTCCTCGAATGTGAACACGGCGCTGGACAAGGTGCGGGACGGATCCGCCGATGCGGCCATGGTGCCGATCGAAAACTCGGTGGAGGGGGGCGTGACGGCCACGCTGGACGCCATCGCCACCGGTCAGGAACTCCGGATCCTCCGGGAGGCCCTGGTGCCCATTAGCTTCGTCCTCGTCGCCCGGCCGGGCGTGCGGATCGGGGACATCCGCCGCGTCTCCACCCACGGGCACGCCTGGGCCCAGTGCCGGCTCTGGGTCGAAGCTAATATTCCGAATGCGGAATACATTCCGGGGTCCTCCACCGCTGCGGCGGCGATGGGCCTGCTGGAAGGGGACGGCGCCCACTACGACGCCGCAATCTGCGCTCCCATTGTGGCCACGGAGCAGCCTCTCCTGTCGGTGCTGGCTGAAAACATCGGTGACAATCCCGGTGCCGTGACCCGGTTCGTTCTCGTGGGCCGGCCGGGCGACCTGCCGCCGCGCACCGGAGCGGACAAGACCACCGTGGTAGTGCCGCTGCCCGAGGACCGCCCGGGCGCGCTGATGGAGATCCTGGATCAATTCGCCACACGCGGCGTGAATCTGAGCCGGATCGAATCCCGCCCGACCGGGCAGTATCTGGGCCACTACTTCTTCAGCATTGATGCCGACGGCCACGTGGCCGACGCCCGGATGGCGGACGCGCTCGCGGGCCTTCACCGGATCAGCCCGGCCACCCGCTTCCTCGGTTCCTACCAGCGTGCCGACGGCCACGAGAGCAGCGTCCCGCCGCACACCTCGGATCCGGCATTCCGGGCCGCGCATGCGTGGGTGAAAGGCATACTTCGCGGGGCATCTGCGGTGGCGGAATATGCCTCAGGGGGTTCGCCCAAAGCGTAGACAAATGCCTGAGGGCGCACTTCCACGCCTAGTTAACTGTGCGTATGCTTGCTTGATCCACATTGGGGAAATCCTCTAACGGAGGGAGCGGGTCATGTCAGGCACCAGCACAGAAAATGACGGCCAGGGAATGATTGTCAATCCCAAGCCCGCCGCTGACAACCAAGACTGGGACGGCGACGACGCCGACCGGGCAGACCGCCTGCGCTTCGAAGAGGAGCAGGCCATGATCCGTGAGCAGTCCGAAGCCAGGGCCGCCAAGGCCGCTGCGGAGGCCGCCAAAAGGGCGGCAGAAGCAAAGAGGGCCGCCAGCGCGTAGCCGCCGGGCCGCCCGGCGTCGGCCTAACCGCCCTCGGTGCCCTCCTTGACCCGGACCAGCAGTGATCCCGGGTCCACTTGGACGGCGACCTTCGTGGCCTCGCCAGAAGGATCGCCGTCGATCTGGGTGGGCATCGGTTCGGAGCATCGGATGGTGATTTTGCCGGATCGGTAGTAGGTCATCACCGGCAGTTCTTTCTTATGTTTGAGCACAATCTTTGTGTACATGGCGAGCCAGCCGATTGCACTGCGCGGGCTCATCACCACGATGTCGAGCATCCCGTCATCGATCATGGCCTGCGGGATGAAGTCGATGCCCCCCGGGACCAGGCCGCAATTGGCGAACAGGACGCTGCGGATCTTCCTGGACTGCTCAGGCTGATCGTCCAGGGCGATCGAAACCTTCTTGCGGCGACCCACAAGATGCCGGGCCCCAGCTTCCGTGTAGGCGAGCCAGCCCACCGCCTTTTTCAAGTCGTCATTGGTGTCACTGACCACCTCAGCGTCCATGCCGATGCCCGCGATCACCAGGAAAGTGTGCTGCGCCGATTCGCCCGTGCGTGAGTTCTCCAGGGTCAGCCGCGCGGTATCGATGAACCGTTGGTGCCCGAACAAGGCCGCCTGCACGTTTCCCTGGAGGTCGTTCACTTCCAGCTGCACATTGCGGGCCAGGAGGTTGCCGGTGCCCAAGGGAATCAGGCCCATGGCGGTCTCCGTCCCGGCCAAGACCTCAGCCACGACGCGTACGGTACCGTCGCCGCCGCAGGCCAGTACGACGTTGGCTCCGGACGCCACCGCAGCCCGCGCCTGCGAGAAACCAGGGTCCTCAGCAGTGGTCTCAAAGACGCGCGGCGGCTCCCAGTCCGCCTGGGCGCACGCGGTTTCAATGAGCGACCGGGCCTCGGCCGACCTGGCCTTGATGGGGTTCAGGACCACTGCGACCTTCTGCCGGCCCGGCGCCGGACTGTGGGTTTCCTCCCACACCGCTCTGCGGGTGTGCTTGGCCTTTAACCGGCGCACTCCCCACCAGCTGGAGACGGCAAATGCCAGGACCCCAGCGATGACGAGGTAGAGCAGCCAGTCGCGCATTGTGATCCAACAGTATCCCGCCGGCGTCCCCGGACTGGCCTGCCCGACTGCGCTGCCCGGCAATGCCGGTGGGATTGGATACTCTTGTCTGGTGATCGACGTAAAAGAGCTCAGTGAGAATCCGGACAAGTTCCGTGCCAGCCAGCGCGCCCGCGGTGCCGACGAGTCCGCGATCGACGCGATTATTGCCGCGGACTCGGCCAGGCGCGCGGCGCTGATCCACTTTGAGAACCTCCGGGCGGAGCAGAACCTGTTCGGCAAGAAGGTGGCACAGGCCAAGGGCGAGGAAAAGCAGGCCCTCCTCGCCGACGTCAAGGTGCTCGCTGCCTCCGTCAAGGCCGCGTCGGCCGAGGCCGATCTGGCCCAGACCGCCCACGACGAGCTGCTCCGGACCATCCCCAACCTGATCGAGGACGGTGTCCCGGCCGGCGGCGAGGACGACTACATCGTGCTCAAGACCGTGGGCGCGCCCCGCGAATTCCCCGACTTCGAGCCCCGCGACCACCTGGAGATCGGCGAGCTGATCGGCGCCATTGACATGGAACGTGGCGCGAAGGTGTCCGGTTCGCGTTTCTATTTCCTGCGCGGCGTCGGCGCCCGGCTGGAAATGGCGCTGCTACAGATGGCCATGGACCAGGCGGTCGAGGCAGGCTTCGTCCCGATGATCACGCCCACCCTGGTCCGGCCAGAAATCATGCAGGGCACCGGTTTTGACGTCAAGCACGACGCCGAGATCTACCGTCTCGCCGAAGACGACCTCTACCTTGTGGGCACCTCCGAGGTCGCACTTGCCGGCTACCACGCCGACGAGATCCTGGACCTTTCCAACGGCCCCATCCGCTACGCGGGCCAGAGCTCCTGCTACCGCCGCGAGGCCGGCTCGCACGGCAAAGACACCCGCGGCATCATCCGGGTCCACCAGTTCAACAAGGTGGAGATGTTCATCTACACCACCGTTGAACAGGCGGCCGCCGAGCACGCGCGCCTTCTGGCCTGGGAAGAGGAAATGCTGGCCAAGTGCGAGCTCCCCTACCGTGTCATTGATACCGCCGCCGGGGATCTGGGCAATTCCGCCGCCCGGAAGTACGACTGCGAAGCCTGGGTCCCCACCCAGGGCGCGTACCGGGAGCTGACTTCGACCTCCAACTGCACCACCTACCAGGCCCGGCGCCTGAACATCAGGGAACGGGTCGTTAACGCGGACGGCGCCCCCAAGGGCACCCGCTCCGTGGCCACGCTCAACGGCACCCTGGCCACCACGCGCTGGATCGTCGCCATCCTGGAGCACCACCAGAACCCGGACGGCTCCGTCAACGTCCCCGCCGCGCTGCAGAAGTATCTGGGCGGCATGACCGTCCTCCCCGTCCTCTAGACGCCACGTCCTCTAGACACCGCCCGCGGCCCGGCAGCCGCCCCGGCAAACAGCCGCACCGTGGACACGCTGTGGGGTGTTTACCGCAAATTCACGCCGTGCTGTGGCGTGAGTCCTAGCGGGTGCCGGGGGTGTCTGCTCTACTTGGGAGATGACAACAATGACTGGATCCCCAGTCGCCGGCAACGATGACCGGCGCACTACAGATCAGAACGACGCCGGCCAGAACGACGCCCGCCAGAACGGCGCCCGCGACAAGTTGATGGTTGCCCTGGACGTCGACGGCACCCTCGTGGACCACGACGGCCACATGTCGGCGGCGGTCCGCGAGGCGGCACAGGCAGTCGTGGCCGCCGGCCACCACGTCACGATCGCCACAGGCCGCTCCCTCAATGCCACGCTGCCCGTGATCGAGCACATCGGGATCGACAATGGCTACGCCGTGTGCTCGAACGGCGGCGTGATCCTGCGCGTCGACTCCGGCCTGCCGGACGGCTACGAAATCATCCACAAGGCAACCTTCGACCCGGGTCCGGCCCTGCGCGCCCTGCGCAAGCGGCTGCCCTCCGCCAAGTACGCCCTCGAGGACGAGGACTTCAACTTCCTGTCCACCGAACGCTTCCAGGACGCCAGCTTCGGTGTCGAAGCGATCGGCGTCGACTTCCAGACGATGCTGGAGGCAACGGCCGTACGCGTGGTGGTCTTCAGTTCGGAGAACACCCCCGAGGAATTCCATGCCGCGATCCGCCATGTCGGGCTCGCCGGCGTGACCTATTCGGTGGGGTGGACGGCGTGGCTGGACATTGCCGCCGCCGGCGTCACGAAGGCCAGTGCGCTGGAGCAACTTCGGGACCGGCTCGGCATCGAAGCCCCGCGGACGGTCGCCATCGGGGACGGCCGCAACGACATCGAGATGCTGACCTGGGCGCGCCGGGGCGTGGCCATGGGCCAGGCCCCGGTGGAAGTGATAGCCGCCGCCGATGAGGTGACGAAGTCGGTGTACGACGACGGCGCCGCCTACGTGCTCCGCAGCCTCCTCTAGCCCCGGGCGGTCACACCGGAAAGTGGGAACCCCGCGGGGCGGAACCAGGACGGCGTCGGCTAGCGGACCTCGAGGATGAGGCCCAGGAGACGGGCCGCCGCGGGACGCGCGGCGTGCTCTTCATTCCACTGGGACCGGGCCACGGCCTTGCTGACGGCCTGCGTGGTGATCCCGAGTTCCTCGGCTACGGCCTTCTGCTGGCCCCGGACTCCGGGAGTAAGCAGATCCAGCACCCGCCACTCCGCCTGGCTGCGGTCGCGCACGATGTGGCCCAGGAGCCTCAGGACCGCTTCCGCCTCGGCCGCGAGATCCGTCAGCGGGCCCTCCACGGCCACCCGGACGCGGTCCTTGCCGTTCCGGAGACGGTCCACGGCACGCCGGGCGTAGATGAGCCCGTGGCCGGAGGCGTCCTTGATCTGGTTCGGCAGGGGTTCATTCACCGGACCTACTCCGATGCCCACATACCAGCTGCCGCTGCGCAGGGCGATCATCGCCGCCTCCACCACCTGATGCGGGCAATCCACGATGCCCTGGACCTCGTCCTCCACGGACCGGTCGAAATCAAGGCGCGCCGGAATGTGCCGCAGGTCCTTGAGGAGCTGCGGCACGCGGTCGCCGTCGCGCCGGCTGTCGGTTTGATTGATGGTCAGCGTGAACATACTGGATCACACACTACCCGGTGGCCGTTGCGCGGCAAGTTGCCAAGGGCTGCCGCGACGCGAGGGAGTAACAGTGGCGGTTACGCGGCCGTAAGCCCGGACAGCTGACCGGAGGGAAGGTGGATCCAGCCCTCAGTCAGCGCGGCCGCGGCATCACCGGCGCCCGGTCGCAGCGTCTGCCCCAGACGTACGGCCCGGGCCGTCAGGGAGGCGATCACAGCGTCAAACATGTCATCGGACGCCGCAAGGTCGGCCCCGTACCCGGCCAGGTCCAGCCACGGCGCCTTCCGGGTAAGGCCGGCCAGGGCCGTGGCCAGCTGGGCAGCTTCCGGGTCCCCCCGGCCCTTGTAGCCGCGGGCGTGGATTCCCCAAAGTTTCAGGGATGCTGCCGGATATACCTCGGCGAGGCCGCCGGAGCCGTCCCGGGGCTGCGGTCCAACGTCCCGGGCGATCTTGGCTTGGATCACCGCGCACCTCATGGCCGGGTGGGCCAGGCGGTCGGCCGAAACGCTGAGCGGAATGAGCCCGGTCCTGCCCGTGACGAAGCGGTCGGTGTCCCGGTAGGCGAGCAGCCGGCGGCCCTCGATCCCGTCGTGACCGAGCACCGGCACGGCGTCGGACGCCAGGTGCCCGGCAAGGAAGGGAAGAAAGGCGTCAGGCCAGCCCAGCGGGCAGTCGATCCCCGTCATATCGCAGCCGGCGAAGAGCCGGACGATCTCATCGTCGCCCACGTCCAGGGACAGGTGCGCCAGGCGTGCGCCGCCGCCGGCCCATTCGATGACGGCCGCCGCCGTCTTCTTCGCGGCCGCGGCGAGATCCACTCCAAGGGTTCTCATCGGCTGGCTTTTCCGGATCGAAAAAACGCGGGGTCACTTCCCGCCCAATTCCGTGGTCCGGATGGGCGGGAAGTGACCCCGCGTTGAAGAGCAGTCGTCAGCGCGATTAGTGTCCGGCTGCCGGAACGTAGCGCTTGATGGATGCCTCCAGCTCGGCTTCGGCGGCGGCGCGGTCGCCCCAGCCCTCGGCCTTGACCCACTTGCCCGGCTCCAGGTCCTTGTAGCGGGTGAAGAAGTGCTCGATTTCCTTGATCAGGAACTCGCTGACGTCGCTGATCTCCTTGATGTGGTCGAACCGGGCATCGGTGGGGACGCAGAGAATCTTGGCGTCACCGCCGCCGTCGTCGGTCATGTTGAAGACGCCGATCGGGCGGGACTCGACGATCACGCCGGGGTACAGGTCGAAGTCCTGCAGGAGTACCAGAGCATCCAGCGGATCCCCGTCCTCGCCCAGGGTGTTGTCGAAGAAACCGTAGTGGGTGGGGTACTGCATCGACGTGAACAGGACACGGTCCAGACGGACGCGGCCGGTCTCGTGGTCAACTTCGTACTTGACGCGCGATCCCTTGGGGATCTCGATGGTCACGTCATGCTTCATGGAATGCTCCTTGACGAATTCAGGGGTGCGCGGCACGCGCGAAAAGGCTGTCGGTGCCGCCGACTACTATTGAGGATATAGGGAGAAACGCTGGTTTAAGGAACCAGCGCGGTATTTCAGGACTGAATACGAAGACTCCGACGAGGGCCCCTGCAGGACTGTGCCGGACCTCCATCATGGCTCCACGGCAACGACACCACGACTATAGGAAACAGCAGCAGCATGAAACCGAGAACCGGCCCCGCCGGCAGCGGCCCCGTGCCCGGCAGGCTTCGGGGAATCCCCGCGCTGTTGCTCCAGACCCTCCTGGTGGTGGCTGTTGCCCTGCCGGCCGGCATCGCGATCGCCCCAGCCTTCCTTGCCCCGGACCGGCGCTCGGACGCCTCGCCGGCCGCCCCGCCCTGGCAGCAAGCGCCCACCACACTGAGCGCGCCCGGCGGAACGGACGGCATCGGACCCCTCAGCGCTGCCGCCGCCGTTCCTGCCGGCCCCGTCCTGGCGGCCCAGCTTAACGAGACCCTCAAGCCCGACGGCGGCGGAACCTTCACGGGAATCGTCCAGGACGCCGCCACCGGCCGGGTGCTGTTTGACCGGGCGGCCGACGAGGCCCGGGTGCCGGCGTCGAACATGAAACTCCTTACAGCCAGCGCCGCTTTGCGGGTCTTGGGCCCGGACCACGAGTTCAGCACCCGGGTAGTGGCCGGTCCCACGGCCGGCTCGGTGGTCCTGACCGGCGGGGGAGACGTGCTCCTGAGCGCTGGCGAATCCGATCCCGGGGCCGTTCTGGGCCGTGCCGGGCTCGCCACGCTGGCCCAGGCCACCGTCCGTGCCCTCAAGAACGACGGCGCCACCGGCACTGTAAGCGTCCTGCTGGACGACTCCGTCTTCAGCGGGGCGCCGCTCAGCCAGGCGTGGAGCCCCGAGGACGTGGCCGCCGGCGAGATGGCCCCGCTGTACCCGCTGGCGCTGAATTCGGCCAGGTTCGATCCCGCGAAGACCACCGGGCCCCGCCCGCAGGATGCGGCCATGACTGCCGCCAATGCCTTCGCGGTCCGGCTCACGGCGGCCGCGAAGGCATCCGGGCTCTCCGTGGCGCCCGGCGTCGCCCGCGTGAAGCCGGGGGCCGCGGCGCAGAGCGCGCACGCGAAAGTGCTGGCCGAGGTCCGGTCCGCCCCGGTAAGGCAGCAACTGGATCTTATGCTGCAGAGTTCGGACAACTACCTCGCCGAGATAATGGGCAGGATGACGGCCCTGGGCTCCGGCCGCCCGGCGACCAACGATGATGCCATTGCCGCCGTCTTGCAGCAGGTTCGGGGGATGGGCGTTGACACTGAGGGGCTCCGGGCCGCGGACGTCTCCGGCCTGGCCGCGGCCAACCGGGTCTCGGTCCGGCAACTCACGGCGGTGGTCCGGGCCATGACTTCGGGGACCGACACCCGGCTGCGGGCAGCCCTGGCCGGCTTCCCAGTCGCCGGGCTCACCGGCACGCTGGGGGAGCGGTACATGGACGCGGCTACGGCGGCCGGCGCCGGGCTGGTGCGCGCCAAGACGGGCACGCTGAACACGGTCGTTGCCCTCAGCGGTTATGTCGTCGACGCCGACGGCCGGCTGCTGGTCTTTTCCTTCGTCGGCAACGGGCTGAGGCCGGGCGCCGCGAACAAGGCCGCTCTGGACCGGTCTGCTTCCGTCCTGGCCCGCTGCGGCTGCCGCTAGGGGCTGCGCCCGCCGGTTCGCCGGTCAGCGAAAATTAAGGCGGATTGTCGGAGCTCTGTGATCTGATGGAACCCATGGAGTCCTCTGCGAGCCAGACATCAAGCCAGCCGCCACGCCAGACACCGACCCGGCCTTCCAACGGGACACCGGCCCGGGCCCAGGGCCTGATCAACTGGGAGCTTGCGGCGTCCACGGCCGCCCGGCTGACGCCCCCCGGCCCCGTCCTGGGCGCGGCGGAGATCAGTGCTGCCGTCGAGAACCTGCGGCT
Source organism: Arthrobacter sp. NPDC058192 (assembly GCF_042883665.1). Classification (NCBI taxonomy): domain Bacteria; kingdom Bacillati; phylum Actinomycetota; class Actinomycetes; order Micrococcales; family Micrococcaceae; genus Arthrobacter; species Arthrobacter sp. NPDC058192. The sequence goes on from NZ_JBHVVJ010000010.1 coordinate 56,886, forward strand.
CATGGCCGACCGTTCCGTGCAGCACGTCCACCACATCACCGGACTCGACGCCGCCCGCGACCTTCGCGACTCCGACGTCCTGGTGGTGGACCGGGCCTCCTGGGCCAAGGCCAACACGCAGAGCTTCGCCGTCATGCTCAGGCCAGCCATGGAAAAGATGCTTGAGGGCCGCCCGTCCCTCGCCCCCGGCGCCGCCAGCGTCAGCGGAGCCATCACGGGCAGCCAGCTCGGCGCCATCCTGGCCTTCCTTTCCAGCAAAGTCCTGGGCCAGTACGACCCCTTCTCCGCGCTGGCGGACACTTCCGCAGCCCCCGCTGGCGGCCGCCTGCTGCTCGTGGCGCCGAACATCATCTCGGTGGAGCGCGAACTGAACGTCGACCCCGCGGACTTCCGCCTTTGGGTCTGCCTTCACGAGCAGACCCACCGTGTGCAGTTCGCCGCCGCCCCCTGGCTGCGGCACCACATGCTGGACGAGATTGAAAACCTCAGCGGCCAGTTGCTGGGCAACGTCGATTCCCTCCTGGAACGGGCCTCTGCCGCGGCCAAGTCGCTGAAGGACCGCGCGGCCCCCGGCGCGGCCCCGGGCCGCGGCGCCATCCTGGACCTGCTCCAGAGCCCGGAGGAAAAGGCGGCCCTGTCCCGCCTGACGGCCCTCATGAGCCTCCTCGAGGGCCACGCGAACGTGGTCATGGACGCCGTGGACGCCAGCATTGTCCCCTCGGTCAAGACCATCCGGCAGCGCTTCAATGCCCGCGGCAAGGACCGCGGCATGATCGAAAAGTTCATCCGCAACCTGCTCGGCCTCGACGCCAAGATGCGCCAGTACAGCGACGGCGCCAAGTTCGTCCGGGAAGTGGTGGCCGCGGCCGGCATGGACGGCTTCAACCGGGTCTGGGAGTCGGCCGGCCACCTGCCCACCGAAGCCGAGATCCACGACTCCAAGCTCTGGCTCGACCGGATGGGCCTCTAGCTGCCATGCCCGTCCGTCATCCCGCCGCCGGTACAGCGTCGGTCTCCGCCGGGCGACGCCGGCCTGGCCGCCTGGCGCCCGTCGTCGGCACCGCGCGGAAAATGCTCCAGGATGCCCTTGCCGGGGCCGGCTACCCGGAGCGCGTCCTTGTTGCCTGCAGCGGAGGCCCGGATTCGATGGCCCTCGCTGCCGTCGCCGCCTATTTCGCGCGCCGGGGACATGTGGACGGCCGCCCCGTCTCCGTCGGCGCCGTAGTGGTGGACCATCAGCTCCAGCCGGGCTCGGCCGCGGTCGCCGCACGCACCGCCGGTGCCCTCGAGGACCTTGGACTCTCTCCCGTCCGGATCAGGACCGTTGACGTGGCCGCCACCGGAAGCGGCCCGGAGGCGGCCGCCCGGGATGCCCGCCACGCGGCCCTGGAAGCTGCCGCGGACGAGGCCGACGCAGCCGTGATCCTGCTAGGCCACACCCTCGATGACCAAGCCGAACAAGTGCTGCTAGGCCTGGCGCGCGGTTCAGGCACCAGGTCTCTCGCCGGGATGCGGCCATCGCGGGGGCGGTTCCTGCGCCCCTTCCTGGGGTTGCGGCGCGCGGATACCCTGGAGATCTGCCGGGTGGAGGACCTGGATCCCTGGCATGACCCGTCCAACACCGATCCCGCCTTCGCACGCTCCCGGACCCGGGTTGAAGTGCTGCCCCTGCTGGAGGAAAAGCTCGGCCCCGGCGTTGCCGAATCGCTCGCCCGCACTGCAGCGATCCTTCAGCTCGACGCCGATTACCTGGAAGACCTGGCGAGCGACGCCTTTGACCGGCTGCGGGAGCGCGCGGGAGAGGGGATCAGCCTTCCGGAGGCCGCGTTGCGGGACCTTGCCCCGGCCCTGAGGTTCCGCGTGATTGCCAAGGCCGCCGCCGCCGTCGGCGGTCAACAGCCCAGCTACCAGCGCCTTCTCGCGGCGGAAGCGCTGCTGCGCCGAGAGGGATCGGCCGGCCCGGTGGAGCTTCCCGGCGCGGTGAGCGTCTACCGCCTGTCGCTCTCGCAGCTGACGGCGGAGAAGCCGTCAGCCGCCGGCGTTCCCCGCGAAGCCGCCCGCTGTGGGAAGCTTGTATTCCGGCCTCAACAGCCGCCCCGAAAATAGTCGCACCCGCATCTACACAGGAGCCATTGGTGGATTCAAACGACGTCCAGGCAGACCTCAAGCACGTTCTCTACACCAAGGAACAGATCCAGCAACGGATCACCGAACTCGCGGCGCAGATCGACAAGGATTATGAGGGCCGCGACCTCCTGATCGTCGGCGTGCTCAAGGGCGCCGTCATGGTCATGGCCGACCTCGCCCGCGCCCTGCACAGCCACGTCTCGATGGACTGGATGGCGGTCTCTTCCTACGGCTCCGGCACCCAGTCCTCCGGGGTGGTCCGCATCCTGAAGGACCTCGACACCGACCTCATGGGCAAGGACGTCCTGATCGTCGAGGACATCATCGATTCCGGCCTCACGCTTTCCTGGCTCAAGACCAACTTGGAATCCCGCGGCACGGCATCGGTGGAAATCTGCACGGCCTTCCGCAAGCCGACGGCCGCGAAGGTCAAGATCGACGTCAAGTATGTGGGCTATGACATCCCCAATGAGTTCGTCGTCGGCTACGGCCTCGACTACGCCGAAAAGTACCGCAACCTGGACTTCGTCGGCACCCTGGCACCGCACGTTTACGAGTAGGCCGTCCCTCCGGAGGCGCCCGCCGGCCCGGCAACGGGAGAGCGGGACGCCCTGTCCCGCTACGCCCTGTCCCGCTACGCCCACAGGGAACTTTTGCCCTTCGCCGTGCGTGAGTTAGTGCGACGGTGTATAGCTAGAACCTGACGCAGCACCACACGCGCGCAGAACGGTCGCCGTGCAGCACTACCAGGAGGGACGGGGCCAGCCCCGATCAGATGAAAGCTAAGAGTTTCTTCAAGGGCCCGGGCATCTGGATTGTCGTTGTGGTGGCCATGCTGCTGCTGGCCTTTGCCACCCTGGCGCCGGGCGGCGCGAGCCGGATCGACACCGACAAGGGCCTTGAACTGCTGACGTCCGCCGGCAAGGTCGAACAGGCGAAGATTTTCGACGCCGAGAACCGGGTGGATCTGGTCCTGAAGGACAACCTGCAGGTCGACGGGCAGGACAAGGGCAAGAACGTCCAGTTCTACTTCGTCAACGCCCGCGCCCAGGACGTTGTCAAGGCAGTCACCGACGCCAAACCGTCGGGCGGTTTCACCGACCAGCCCATCGAAAACAACTGGTTCTCCGGGTTGTTCTCCCTGCTGGTGCCCGTGCTGCTGCTCGGCGTGCTGTTCTGGTTCCTGCTCTCCCGGATGCAGGGCGGCGGGTCCAAGGTGATGCAGTTCGGCAAGTCCAAGGCCAAGCTCGTCAACAAGGACATGCCGCAGGTGACCTTCAGCGACGTCGCCGGCTCCGACGAGGCCGTGGAGGAACTCGAGGAAATCAAGGAATTCCTGCAGGAACCGGCCAAGTTCCAGGCAGTCGGAGCGAAGATCCCCAAGGGCGTGCTGCTCTACGGTCCTCCGGGGACCGGCAAGACCCTCCTGGCCCGCGCCGTCGCCGGCGAGGCCGGGGTGCCCTTCTTCTCCATCTCCGGCTCCGACTTCGTGGAAATGTTCGTCGGTGTGGGCGCCTCCCGCGTCCGCGACCTCTTCGAACAGGCCAAGTCCAACGCGCCGGCCATCATCTTCGTCGATGAGATCGACGCCGTCGGCCGGCACCGCGGCGCCGGGATCGGCGGCGGCAACGACGAGCGCGAGCAGACCCTCAACCAGCTGCTGGTTGAAATGGACGGCTTCGACGTCAAGACCAACGTCATCCTCATCGCCGCCACGAACCGCCCCGACGTCCTGGACCCCGCACTGCTGCGTCCGGGCCGCTTCGACCGGCAGATCTCGGTGGAAGCGCCCGACCTGATCGGCCGTGACCAGATCCTGCAGGTGCACGCCAAGGGCAAGCCGATGGCAACCGGGGTGGACCTCAAGGCCGTCGCCAAGAAGACCCCGGGCTACACGGGCGCCGACCTCGCCAACGTCCTGAACGAAGCCGCGCTGCTGACAGCGCGCTCCAACGCCAACCTGATCGATGACCGCGCGCTCGACGAGGCGATCGACCGCGTCATGGCCGGACCGCAAAAGCGCAGCCGGGTCATGAAGGAACACGAGCGCAAGGTCACCGCCTACCACGAGGGCGGCCACGCCCTGGTGGCGGCGGCCCTGCGGAACTCCGCCCCGGTCACCAAGATCACCATCCTGCCCCGCGGCCGGGCCCTCGGATACACCATGGTGGTCCCGGAAAACGACAAGTACTCCGTCACCCGCAACGAGCTGCTCGACCAGATGGCCTACGCCATGGGCGGCCGCGTCGCCGAGGAACTCGTGTTCCACGACCCGTCCACCGGCGCGTCCAACGACATTGAGAAGGCCACCGGGATCGCCCGGAAAATGGTCACCGAATTCGGCATGAGCGAACGGGTCGGGTCCGTGCGCCTCGGCCAGGGCGGCGGCGAGCCGTTCCTGGGCCGCGACGCCGGCCACGAGCGCAACTACTCGGACCAGATCGCCTACATCGTCGACGAGGAGGTACGCCGCCTGATCGACGGCGCCCACGACGAGGCCTACGCCATCCTCACGGAGAACCGGGATGTCCTGGACGAGCTGGCACTGGAACTGCTGGAACGCGAAACGCTGAACCAGGCCGAAATCGCGAGCATCTTCTCCGGCATCCGCAAGCGCGACTTCCGCGAAGTGTGGCTGTCCAAGGAGACCCGCCCCGTCCAGGCCGCCGGTCCGGTAGAGTCGCGCCGCGAAAAGGCCGAGCGTGAAGCGCAGGAGGAAGCCACCCACGCCCGGCTCGAAGAGCCGCTGGACGCCCAGCCGCCGCACGCCCAGGGCGTCGGCGCGCAGGAGCCGTTCCAGGGCGTCGGCGGGCAGGAGCCGTTCCAGGGCGGTGCAGCGGATATCGGGTCCGACGGTCATCCCGGCTAGGCTTCTTCAGTGACTTCTAACTTCGACGACGACGTTCCCGCCCCCGCTGCCGCCCCGCTGGAGGGCGGACACACCCACCATTCAAGCACCAGGGTGGACCGCCCCCGGATCGAGGCGGCCGTCCGGGAAATCCTGCTGGCCATCGGCGAGGACCCGGACCGCAGCGGGCTCCTGGACACGCCCAAGCGGGTGGCCAAGGCCTACGGGGAAATGTTTGCAGGCCTGCACCACGACCCCGCCGAGATCCTGGCCACCACGTTCGACCTCGACCACGAGGAACTCGTGCTGGTCAAAGACATCCCGTTCTACTCCACCTGCGAGCACCATCTGGTGCCGTTCCACGGCGTGGCCCACGTCGGTTACATCCCCTCGCACGACGGCAGGGTCACCGGTCTGAGCAAGCTCGCCCGCGTGGTGGACATGTTCGCCCGGCGCCCGCAGGTCCAGGAACGCCTGACCACCCAGATCGTCGAGGCCCTCGTCGCCCACCTCCAACCGCGCGGCGCGATCGTCGTCGTCGAATGCGAACACCTGTGCATGTCCATGCGTGGCATCCGCAAGCCCGGCGCCAAGACCGTCACCAGCGCAGTGCGCGGGCAACTGCACGACCCGGCCACCCGCGCCGAGGCCATGAGCCTCATAATCGGAAGGTAAAAAACACAGACTATGGACTCCCTCGCCGCGGCCCCGGGGACCGGCCCCGCAACCTCGCCCCTCCCTATCCTGCGCAAACCGCGCCCGGCGGCGACGTTCCAGGACCTGCCCACAGACCGGACACTCGTGATGGGAATCCTCAACGTCACCCCCGATTCCTTCAGCGACGGCGGCGACTACGCGACGGCGGACACCGCGATCGCCGCGGGCCTGCGCATGTTCTACGCGGGAGCGGACATCATCGACGTTGGCGGCGAATCCACCCGACCGGGAGCGACGGCGGTCGGTGTTGACGAGGAACAGCGCCGCGTCCTGCCGGTCATCGAGGCCCTGGTCAAAGCCGGCGCCCTCGTCAGCATCGATACCACCCACGCCGCGACGGCGGCTGCCGCGCTCAACGCCGGCGCCGCGATCATCAACGACGTTTCGGGCCTGAGCATGGAACCGGAAATGGCCGAACTGGCCGCCCGCACCAAGGCGCCTTACATCCTGACGCACCGCCGGGGCGACGCCAGCACAATGAACACCCTGACGGACTACCACGACGTCGCCCGGGACGTCGTCACGGAACTCACCGGCGTCCGGGACAAGCTCTACGCCGCCGGCGTCACGCCGGAGCAGATCATCGTGGACCCGGGACTGGGCTTCGCTAAAAACGAGGCGCAGAACTGGGAACTGCTGCAGCGGTTGGACGTCCTGCAGGGCATGGGGCACAAGGTCCTCGTGGCCGGTTCGCGCAAGCGCTTCCTCGGCAGCCTCCTGACCGTCGCCGGCAAAGCGGCGCAGCCGGTGGAACGCGACGCCGCGACTGCCGCAGTGACCGCCATCAGCGCTTTCCGCGGCGCCTGGGCGGTGCGGGTGCACGACGTCGGCCCCAGCCTCGACGCCGTCAAGGTCGCCGCACGCATGGCACCCCCCGCGCCGGCAGCCCCGGCCGACGCCGGCACCAACTGATCCGGGCGGCGTCATGGACCAGATCACGCTGAGCGGCGTCACCGCCGTCGGCCATCACGGAGTGTTCGACTTCGAGCGCCGCGACGGACAGCCCTTCGTGGTTGACGCCGTGCTGCACCTTGATTTCAGCAAGGCCGCAGCCTCCGACGACGTCGTGGACACCGCGCACTACGGCGAAGTCGCCGACTGCATCCGCGGCTGGATCACCGGCGAACCGCTGAACCTCATCGAGGCCCTGGCAGTGCGGATCGCCGAGGACGTGCTGCATAAATTCCCGCTGGCGGCCGTCGACATCACCGTGCACAAGCCCAAAGCCCCGATCGAGGTCGAGTTCAGCGACGTCTCAGTCAGCGTGCACCGGAGACGGGCATGAGCCCGCTCTTCACCCGCGCCGTGATCGCGCTCGGCAGCAACCTGGGGGAGCGCAACGACACGCTGTCCGCCGCCGTCGCAGACCTCGTCGACCCGCCGGCGGTGCGCCTTCTGGCCATCTCGCCGATCGTGCAGGCCAAGGCAGTGGGAGGCCCGCCTGGCCAGCCGGACTTCCTCAACATGGTGATCGCCGTCGAGACGTCCCTGTCCCCGCTCGAACTGTTGCACCATTGCCACGCCGTGGAACAGAAACATCTGCGTGTCCGCGACGTCCGGTGGGGGCCGCGGACCCTGGACGTGGACATCATCACCTACGGGGACGTGGTGAGCTCCGACCCCGAGCTCACGCTGCCGCACCCCCGCGCCGCGGAACGGGCGTTCGTGCTCTATCCGTGGTCACTGATCGATCCCGCGGCGCAGCTGGGCGGCGAACGCGTGGGCGACCTCGCGGCCAAGGCAGGCGATTTCGCGGACCTCGCGCCGTTCGACGGCTTCGGCATCCTCGCGGCCAGGGACGCAGCAGCCGCCGCCGCGGCCGCCTCCGGTGCAGCCGGTACAGTGGAGCGGCCGTGAAGCTGACCAACCCCCTGCTCCTGCTGGTGATCGCCGTCGTCATGGCTGCAGTCGGCTGGATCGCCACTGTGCTGGCCGGTCGCTATAGCCTGGCGACCCCCGTGCTGCCGCTGACGGGACTGCTGACCATGGGCGTGATCGTGGTGCTGACCCTTGTGCTGGGCATCCGCGTGCTCCGGTGGCGCAGCGGCAAGAAAACCAAAATCCTCAACCCCATCCTCGCGGCGTGGACCCTGGTCCTGGCCCAGGCCTGCGCCTACACCGGCGCCGTCCTGCTGGGCTGGCACGCGGGAATCATCATCGAACAGTTGCGGCTGTGGAACCTGCGCAGCAACCACGACATCACCTGGGAGGCCGTGGCGATGGCCGGAGGCGGGCTCCTTATGGTGGTCGTGGGGCTCGTCGTCGAGCGGTTCTGCCGGATCCCGCCCGAGGACGGCGACGCCGGATCCGGACACGGGGTGCAGGGTAAGCGCAGCAAGCCTCCGGCGGAAGGCGAATATGCCTACCGAGGCGATTGATCCCCCCGGCATCGACTGGGTCAGGGTGTCACCGAAGTACGTCACCGTGCGCCTGGCCGCGTGGGCGCTGGGAACCCTGGTCGCGGTGGCCCTGTTGTCACTTCCCCTCGTCCTGGTCCTGAGCGGTACGTGGAGGTGGCCGCCGCTCTGGCTGGCCGTTGCCGTTCCCGCCGTGTGGCTGCTTCTGGCGCTGTGGCGGCTCGCGCTGATTCCCCGGCAGGTGCGCTCCATCGGCTACGCCGAGCGTGAAGACGACCTCCTGATCCGGCGGGGCATCTTTTACCAGCGCACCCTCGTGGTCCCGTACGGGCGGATGCAGTATGTCGACATCGCAGTGGGACCCGTCGAACGTCCCCTGGGCCTGTGCACCCTGAAGCTGCACACCGCCTCCACCGGGACCAGCGCCGAAATCCCCGGCCTGCCCGCCAGCGAAGGCGCCCGGCTCCGCGAACAGCTGGCCGCCCGCGGCGAGGCCCGGCTGGCCGGGCTGTGACGGGATGGCTGTGAGGTGATGGCGCTGACTCCGGAGGGGACCGGGGCGGGGGACGCCGACTGGCTGCGCGTGCACCCGGCCTCTCCCTTCGTCCGCGGCTGGGTGGCCTTGGCAGCGCTGTTGTTCTTTTTTGGCCGCGACACATTCGAACGGCTGCTCCAGGGCGGCCCGGTCTTCGATGAGAGCTTCGCAGGGCGGGCGCCGTGGCTCCTGCTCGGCGGCGGCACACTGTTGCTGCTGACCGTCATCGGCTTTGTCCTGAGCTGGTACTTCACCAGGTATCAGGTGGCGGAGGGGTACGTGCGGGTCAACACCGGCTTCCTCTTCAAGCAGCAACGGCAGGCCAGACTGGACCGGGTGCAGGCCATCGACGTCGTGCAGCCGTTTCTGGCCCGGATCTTCGGGCTGGCGGAACTGAGGTTTGAAGTCGCCGATGCCGGCGAATCCGCCGTGCACCTTTCCTACCTGCGCGCCGACGAGGCCCGGCAGCTCCGCGCGACAATTCTCGCCAGCGCCTCCGGCGCAGTCGGGTCGTCGCTGCTGCCGTCGCCGGCCGTTGAGCCCGGGCAGCGGGAAGCCGGCGCCGCGGAGGCCCCGGAACGGACCGTACTGACCGTGCCGCCGTCGCGGCTGCTGGGCTCGCTGCTCCTGAGCGAGCAGAGCGTCGCTATCGTGGCCGGCGGCATCGCCTCGGTGATGCTCTCCGCCATCACCGAAAACCGGAGCTTCACGGTCTTCCTGATTCCTGCCGCGATCGGACTCGTCGCCGCCTACTGGAACTCGTTCAACCACGGCTACAACTTCACCGCCGCTGATTCCCCGGACGGCCTGCGGCTGCGCTACGGGCTGCTGGACACCCGTGCCCAGACACTGCCGCCGGGCCGGATCCAGGCGGTGAAGATCAGCCAGCCGCCGCTGTGGCGGCTGTTCGGCTGGTATCGGGTCCAGGTCAACGTGGCAGGGTATGGCGTGGCCGGAAGCGCGGGCGAAGGGACGGCCCGGACCACGCTGCTGCCGGTGGGATCCCTCACCGAAGTGCTGGAGGTCCTCTCCCTCGTCATCCCGGATCCCGGAACCCCGGAGCCGGGAAAGATCTTCACGGCCGGCATCGCGGGTCTCGCGCCAGCCGCCGGAGCGCCGGGAACCGGCAGCTCCGGCAGTGCCGACAGGCAGGATGACGACGGCGGCTTCGTCACCACCCCGCGCCGGGCCCGGTTCCTGGCGCCGCTGGGGTGGCGGCGGAACGGCTTCACCGCAACGCAGACAGCGCTGCTCCTGCGGTCCGGCCGCTGGTGGCGGAACCTCGTCGTGGTGCCACACCAGCGCACCCAGTCCATGGCGCTCCAGCAGGGCCCGCTCGCCCGCAGGTTCCGGGTGGCTGACCTGATCCTGCACACCACCGCCGGACCGGTCTCTCCGCGGCTTATCCAGGCCGGACTCGATGAGGCCCGGACCCTGCTGGAGGCCCAGTCCGCCCGGGCGCGAGCTGCGCGCAAGCGCCAAAAGAACGAGCACTGGATGGATCCGGCGGCCGGGCCTGCGCAAACACCGGCAAAAAACACTCAGGAAGGCCCGCACCATGGCTAAACCAGGACGCCTCGGCATCGGAATCATCGGCGCAGGAAAGGTGGGCGCCGTCCTTGGGGCGGCGCTGCGCGGGGCGGAGCACGCCGTCATCGGAGTGTCCGCCGTGTCGGACGCGAGCCGCGAACGGGCCGAGGCGCTCCTGCCGGGCGTCCCGATCCTGGAGGTGCAGGACATCGTGGAGCGGGCCGAACTGGTGCTGCTCGCCGTGCCGGATGACGCCCTCGGCCCGCTCGTGGACGGGCTGGCGAAACTCGGCGCCTGGCAGCCCGGCCAGCTGGTGGCGCACACCTCCGGGCGTTTCGGCGTCGGGGTCCTGCACCCGGTCCGCGCTGCCGGTGCCGTGCCGCTCGCGCTGCACCCGGCCATGACGTTCACCGGGATGAGCCTGGACCTCACAAGGCTCCTGGACTGCACCTTCGGCGTCACGGCCGACGCCGCCATGCTGCCCATCGCCCAGGCACTCGTCGTCGAAATGGGTGCCGAACCGGTCGCCATCGCCGAGGCCGACCGCGTTCTCTACCATGCGGCCCTCGCGCACGGCTCGAATCACCTGGTCACGCTCGTGGCGCAGGCCTCGCAGCTGCTCCGTGACATCGGCGTCGACGCCCCGGACCGGATGCTGGGGCCGCTACTGCGCGCGACCCTTGAGAATGCGCTCGCCTCCGGCGAGTCGGCCCTGACCGGACCCGTAGCCCGCGGAGACGCCGGCACGGTGGCCGCCCACGCCGGCGCGCTGCGCGAATACGACGGCGGCTCGGCCGGCGATATTCTTGAGGCGTACCTGGCCATGGCCCGGGCGACGGCCCGCCGGGCAGGAAGCCGCGGCCTCCTGAAGCCGGACCAACTCGACGGCATCGAACAGGCGCTCGGCGGCCCGGACCAGAACGGGACCCACGCCCCGGAAGGACCCTGACATGGCAATTCAACTCGTCACCACAGCTGCCCAGCTCCGCGACGCGAGCGCCCGGCTCCTGACCCAGAAAGGGGGCACGTCCCAGGGACTCGTGCCCACGATGGGCGCCCTGCACGACGGGCACGCGCAGCTGGCCCGGACCGCCGTCGCCCAAAACGACGTGGTGGTGGCCAGCATCTTCGTCAACCCACTGCAGTTCGGCGAGGCCGCCGACCTGGAACGCTACCCCCGGACGCTGGAGGCCGACCTCGCCCTGCTCGAGGCCGAGGGCGTGGACCTGGCGTTTGCGCCGGGCGTCGAGGAGGTTTACCCCGGCGGGGAACCCCTGATCCGGATCACGGCGGGGCCCCTGGGCGAAAAATGGGAGGGGGCGTCGCGGCCGGGACACTTCGACGGCGCACTGACCGTCGTCGCGAAGCTGCTCCACTACGGAATCCCGGGAACCGGGCTGCCCGGCGGGGGCCAGCCCGCCTACCGCGCCTACTTCGGCCAGAAGGACGCGCAGCAGCTGGCGCTGGTCCGGCGCATGGTGGCGGACCTGAACTTCCCCGTGGAGATCGTGCCCGTGCCCATTGTCCGTTCGGCCGACGGCCTGGCGCTCTCCAGCCGCAACCGCTTCCTCTCCGAGGACGAGCGCGGGGCCGCCCTGGTTCTCTCCCGTGCCCTGCGGCTCGTCGAGGAACGCGCCAACGCCCACGAGCCCCTCGACATCGAGTCCGCGCAGGCCCTGGTCCGGTCCCAGCCGCTCGTGGAACTGGACTACTTCGAGGTTGTGGATCCGCGCACCCTCGAACCCCTCGCGGAGAACTGCCAGGACACCCCGTTCCGCGGTGAGGGGCTGGCGATCATCGCCGCCAAGGTCGGGCCGGTCCGGCTCATCGACAACGCGCCGCTGAACTCCTGATAAGCAACGCGGGCCACATCACGCCCGTTCGGTGCCCAGGATCGGGCCGTAGCTGACTCGGAGAATTGTGGTGTTTCCCAATGACGGGAATGCGGCCGGGGCTTAGACTGTTGCAATCTGCAGCAGCGCCGACGCTCTGCCGGATCCGCACCCAAAACTCCCTGAGGGATATTCCCATGTCATCAGACGTCTCTTCCAAAGCCTCCGGCGCCCCCGCGCCTGATGCCGACCTGGCGGCCCCCGCGGTCCCGGCCGTCCCTGGGACGACGACGCCGGCGGCCCCTTCCGCGCCGGCGAAGATGTCCCGCGAATCCGTCACCATCATCGTCACGTTGCTGGTGGCCACGTTCGTCGTGATCCTCAACGAAACCATCATGAACGTTGCCCTGCAGCGGCTGATGGTGGACCTGAACATCGATGCGCCCACCGTGCAGTGGCTCTCCACCGGCTTCATGCTCACCATGGCCGTCGTGATTCCGACCACCGGGTTCATCCTGCAGCGGCTGTCCACCCGAGCCGTGTTTATGCTGGCCATGGGCCTGTTCTCCGGCGGCACGCTGCTGGCCGCCGTCGCGCCCGGCTTCGCAGTCCTGCTGCTGGCCCGCATCGTCCAGGCCGGCGGCACCGCCATCATGCTGCCGCTGCTCATGACCACGATCCTCACGCTGGTCCCGCTGGAACGCCGCGGCGCCGTCATGGGCAACGTCAGCATCGCCATTTCGGTGGCGCCCGCACTGGGGCCCACGGTCTCCGGCCTCATCCTGCAGAACTTTTCCTGGCGGTTCATGTTCGTCTTCGTGCTGCCCATCGCCCTCGCCGCGCTCGCCATCGGGGCCAAGTACCTCACCAACATCGGCGAATCCGAGAAGACCCGGCTGGATGGCCTTTCCGTGGTGCTCACGGTCCCGGCTTTCGGCGGCGTGGTCTACGGCCTGAGCCAGATCGGCGGCGGCGGCGCAGGCTCCCGGACCCCGGCCCTGGCGGCCCTTGCCATCGGCGTGGTGGCGCTGGCGGCGTTCGTCCTGCGCCAGCTGAAACTGCAGAAGAGCGACCGCCCGCTGCTGGATCTGCGCGCCTTTACGTTCCGGATGTTCACTGTGTCCGTGCTGCTGCTGGTCGTGGCCATGATCGCCCTCTTCGGCGCGGTGATCCTGCTGCCGCTGTACCTGCAGGAGGTCCGCGGGCTGAAGTCACTCGAGACCGGCCTCGTCCTGCTTCCCGGCGGCCTCGCCATGGGCCTGCTGGGCCCCTTCATCGGCCGGGTCTTCGACAAGGTCGGTCCGCTGCCCCTGACGGTGACGGGCTCGGTGATGATGGTGCTGTCCCTCTGGCAGTTCTCCATGCTGGACGCCGTGTCACCGGTGGGCTGGATCATCGCCCTGCACGTGGCGCTGAGCCTGGGCTTGGCGCTCCTGTTCACCCCAGCCTTCACGACGGGGCTGAATCCGCTGCCGCCACACCTGTACTCTCACGGCTCGGCCATCATGAGCACGCTGCAGCAGGTGGCCGGCGCCGCCGGCACGGCGCTCCTGGTCTCGATCTACGCCTTCGTGGCAGCCGCCTCGGGCATGGTCGCCGGCATGCACGCGGCGTTCCTGACGGCGGCCGTCATAGCCCTCGCCGCCGTCGTCCTGTCCGCTCTGATGCGCAAGACCGCAGGCGCCCCGGACCTCGCCGCACAGCCCGCCGCGCACTAGGCCGCACCAAGGGCGCTGCTTGGTGCAGTGCGCGGTCAGCCGGCGTAGAACGCGCTGAGTTCGGCGATGAGCTTGTCCGGGGCCTTGTTGACGCCGTCGTGGCCCATGCCCGGCAGGATCGTGTAGCTGGACCCGGACAGGACCTCGTGTATCTGGGCGCAGGCCACGCCGAAGTAGGCCGGGCTCTTCTCGCCCACGATGATCAGGGTCTCCAGGGGCAGTTCCAGGAACGGTTCCGCCGGCATGTCCGCGGCGATGATCGCCTTGATCTCGCGGACACCGGTCTGCATGAGGTCGCGCAACTGCTTGCCGATCGGGGTTCCGGCCGAAAGCTTGTTCGCCAGCGTCAGCATGGACAACGGCATCCGGGACAGGGCGCTGCCGGTCTCCAGGCCCCTGAGCAGGACGGCGAGGGCGCGGTCGTCGTCGCCGACCGCCGTCGCCCGCTCGTACTCCGGGGTCCACTCCGCCGTGACACTGTGGTTGACGGACACGGCGGGGTCGTACACCGCCAGGCGTTCCACCGGCAAGGTCCGGGCAGCATGCAGGGCCACTGCGCCGCCGAAGCTGTGGCCGAAGACGTCTGTGCTGGACGTCTGCCTCATGACCGCGTCGAGGTCGCGGATGTCCACGTCCAGGGTGTAGTCCTCCGGCTGCGGGGAGGACGAGCCGCGGCCACGCCGGTTGAAGGTGTGCACTGGCCGGCCCAGTGCGGCGCTGAGCTTCTGCGCGAAACGCGTGTAGTCGGCTGCCGTCACCATCGAGGCCGGTACGACGACGATCCCCGAACCCGCCGAGGCGAGCTCGGCGCCCGTGCTGAAAAGCTCGATCGTTCCGCCGTCGGGGGTTCTGATGTTCTCGCGGGTCATGCTCCGAGCCTAGCCGAGCACGCGCCCCAGTGCAGTACGACCCAGTGCAGCACGCCCCAGTACGCGGACAACCGCTGCGCCGACATGCAGTACGCGCGGTGCGGCCCTCCGCCCGCCGCGGCGCTAGTTGCCCAGCCGGGCGCCGGAGACCTCAAGGTAGCAGGAGCCGCAGAGCGACTCGTACCAGACGTCCTGGCCGTCGATCGCCACCTGATCGCCGTCGAACACCACCTGGTCCCCGATCCTGCGGGTGTTGAAGATTGCCTTCCGTCCGCACCGGCAGATGGTCTTGAGCTCCTCGAGCGTGTGCGCAATCTCCAGCAGCCGCAGCGAACCGGGGAAGGCGCGGGTCCGGAAATCGGTGCGGATTCCGTAAGCCAGCACGGGAACGTTGTCCAGGACCGCGATCCGGAACAGGTCATCCACCTGGTCAGGTTCCAGGAACTGGGCCTCATCCACCAGCAGGCACGCCACCGGGGGAAAGTCCACGTGCTGCAGCAGGGCGTCGGGGTCGTCGCCGTGGGCGTGGGCGGTGAAAATCTTCCGCACCGGACCTCCGGCGGGGATCAGGAAGTCCACCGAGCGGGTCATGCCGAGCCGGGACACGACGTCGGAGTCGCCCTTGGTGTCCACGTCCGGCTTCGCCAGCAGGACCCGCTGCCCGCGTTCCTCATAGTTGAACGCCGCCTGCAGCAGCCCCGTGGACTTGCCGGAATTCATGGCGCCGTAGCGGAAATAGAGCTTGGCCAAGGGGGTCCTTTCGAAAGGGTCGCCCACCGATTGTACGGGCGCGCGGCCCTCAGCGGCCCAGCTTGAGCCGGCGCCTGCGCACCGGAAGCGGCCGCAGGGTCCCCTCGCCGGCAAGGAGGAATCGCGCAACCGCGCGCGGCAGCCGGATTCCGGGCCGGAGCGGACTCTCGTGGAGCTGGCCCGGCAACACGGCGAACTCGATGGAAGGGACGGCGGCTGCGAGTTGCCGGCCCGTTTCGGTGAAGTACTCCGGGCTCCAGCTGCCGCTCAGCATCAGCACCGGGGTGGTCACCGCCGCAAAGTCGGCCAGTTCGGCGTCGGCGTCCAGCACCGCCCGCATCTCCGCGACGGCGGTGGGCAGCAGCTTGCGCATCTCGGCGCCCATGGTGGTCCGTGCGGAGAGGATGCTGAGCATCCGAAGCACGCCCAGCGGGAGCTTGGCGACGGGCCCGCCGACCTCAATGCCCTGGACCAGGTGGGCCCAGGCGTCATCGAGCTGCCCCGCAGCAACCGAACGCTCCAGCTCGGGCCGCCAGCGGTGGGTGAGGTTCCCGGAGAGGGACACGGCCGCGTCGTAGGTCACCATCCTGCGGATCGGCAGCGTCCGTGCCGCCTGCAGGGCCACGAAGCCGCCGTAACTGTGCGCCACCACGTCGCTCGATCCCGTTTCCCGCATCACCGCAGCCAGGTCGGCGACCTCCATGGCCGCCGAGTAGTCGGCCGGTTGAGGGGAGGAGCCGGCGCGCCCGCGCCGGTTGTAGCAATGCACGGGCCGGCCCAACATGCGGCTGATGTTCCCGGCGAACGGGCGGTACAGCCCGGCGTTGATCATGGTGCCGTGCACGACGACGATGCCCGGCGTGGGCAGTGAGCCCGCCGGCGCCGGCCCGGCGGCCGGACGGAACGAGTTCAGCTCAAGGTGCCCCTCGCCGTCGTCGGTGCTGATGGTCCGCGTCTCCACAGCCCCGAGTCTATTCCCCGGCGGCCTTAGCCGGGCGGGATGGGGCCCGGCGGAATCCCCGGTAAACTTGGTCATTGTGACTTCCCAAAACGCCCCTGCCCCGAACAACGCCGCCGAGCCGCACGACGCCAGCGAACAGACGCGCATCCGCATGGAGAAGCGCGCCAAGCTGATCGAACGCGGCGTCGAGGCGTATCCGGTGGGTGTCGGGCGTACGAATTCGCTCACGGAGATCCGTGAGAAATACGCCCACCTGCAGGCCGACGAGACCACCGGCGACGTCGTCGGCGTGACGGGCCGCATTGTCTTCATCCGCAACACGGGCAAGCTCTGCTTCGCCACCCTGCAGGAGGGCGGCCTGGACGGCAAGGCCGTGCGCCTGCAGGTCATGCTGAGCCTTGCCAACATCGGCGAGGAGGCGCTCGCGGAATGGAAGTCCCTCGTGGACCTTGGCGATCACGTCTTCATCACCGGCGAGGTCATCTCCTCACGCCGCGGCGAGCTGTCCGTCATGGCGGACTCCTGGACCATGGCTTCGAAGGCCCTGCGCCCGCTGCCCGTGCTGCACGCCGAGCTGAACGAGGAAACCCGCGTCCGCCAGCGCTACGTCGACCTCATTGTCCGCGACGAGGCCCGGGAAATGGTGTACACCCGCGCCGCGATCACCCGTTCCATCCGCGAAACCCTGCACCGCCAGGGCTACGTCGAGGTCGAAACCCCCATGCTGCAACTGGTGCACGGGGGCGCCACGGCCCGCCCCTTCGAAACGCACATGAACGCCTTCGACCAGAAGATGACGCTGCGCATCGCCACCGAGCTCTACCTCAAGCGGACAGTGGTGGGCGGGATCGACCGCGTCTACGACATGGGCCGGGTCTTCCGCAACGAGGGTGTGGACTCAACCCACAGCCCTGAATTCACCACTCTGGAGTCCTACGAGGCGTGGGCTGACCAGTTCGTCATGGCGGACCGGATCAAGGAGATCATCCTCGACGCCGCCGACGCCGCCGGTGTGGGCCGCGTCCTGCAGACCGAGGCGGGGGAGATCAACCTCGACGGTGACTGGGCGTGGCTGGCGGTCTACCCGGGACTCTCCGACTTCGTGGGCCAGGAAATCACCCCGGACACCCCGGTGGCCGAGCTCCTGGAACTGGCGGCCAAGCACGAGGTCAAGGTCGACGCCGGCTGGGAAGCCGAGAAGCTCGTCGTCGAACTCTTCGGCGAACTTGTGGAACCGACCCTGCTGAACCCCACCTTCGTCTATGACTACCCGCCCTCCGCGCAACCGCTGGCCCGGCCGCACCGTGAGGACGGCCGGCTGATCGAAGCATGGGACCTCATCATCGGAGGCATGGAGCGCGGCACCGCCTTCTCCGAACTCATCGACCCGGTGATCCAGCGCGAACGCCTCACCGAGCAGTCCCGCCGTTCCGCCGCAGGGGACGTCGAGGCCATGCAACTGGATGAGGACTTCCTCCGCGCGCTGGAGTACGGCGCACCGCCGATGGGCGGAATCGGGCTGGGCATCGACCGGCTTGTCATGCTCTTCACGGGCGCCGGCATCCGCGAAACCATCCTCTTCCCCCTGCTGAAACCCGAAGGACACTGAGCATGGACTACATCGCCGTACTGCTGCCCCCTATCGTCGTGGGCCTGCTTTTCTGGTTCGCCATGAAAGCCATATTCAATGCCGACAAATCGGAGCGGCAGGCAGAAGCCCGCGCCCACGCGGAAGCCGAAGCCCGGGCGAACGGTCAGGATTCCGGCCCCGCTGGCGCTTAATTCCCGGAAACAAGTAATAAGCCCCTATTGCCCCCTGCGATTTTCCTTTCAGAGTTTTTCGCTTTGACTCCCCGCTGTGCCGCGGAGGATACTTTTTACAGATACATCCTTCTTTTCTAACCCTCGTCCTTTTGGAAAGAGAGTCTTAAATGGCACAGAAAGTGAAAATCATCCTTGTTGATGATCTGGATGGGGGATCCGCGGACGAAACTGTCCGGTTTGGCCTTGACGGCGTTAGCTACGAAATAGACCTGTCGTCGAGCAATGCATCGGAACTGCGCTCCGCAGTGGACCGGTTTGTGACACACGCACGCAAGACATCAAGCGGACGAGCCACGCGCACCAAGATTTCCAGCGGACGGAATCAGGACTCGGCCCAGATCCGTCAGTGGGCACGCGACAACGGCTATGCGGTAAACAGCCGCGGACGTATCCAAGCGGAAATTCAAGAAGCCTACCAAAAGGCTAATTCCTAGTCCGGCCCGTCCGGGGACGCGGTATCAAAGACCCGTAGCGGGTCTTTGCAGCAAATGGCAATGCCCCCGTTATCCGACGGGGGCATTGCCGTGCCGACGGCGGTGCGCCGGCCGGGCGGCCCGGTCACCATGCGGCGGGAGGGTTGCCGCCGGGTTCCCGCGCCGGGTTCCCGACCGGCGGCCCGGTTCCAACCCCGCCGCGAACAGGGATCCGGACCGATCCGGACCCCGGCCGGACAGGGGACGCAACCCGCGGGTTTCCCCTGTGGCGAACAAGCCCCAAATCTGGAACCCGGCCACGTAGCATCAAAGTACGTCGTAGCTAGGAGTGTGGCGAAATGTTTGAGCGATTTACGGACCGTGCCCGTCGCGTAGTTGTGCTTGCCCAAGAAGAGGCACGCATGCTGAACCACAATTACATTGGTACCGAACACATCCTCTTGGGTCTGATCCATGAGGGTGAAGGTGTTGCGGCCAAAGCCCTTGAATCCTTGAGCATTTCGCTCGACGGCGTGCGCGAGCAGGTCCAGGAGATCATCGGCCAGGGCCAGCAGGCCCCGTCCGGCCACATCCCCTTCACCCCGCGCGCCAAGAAGGTCCTGGAGCTCTCGCTGCGCGAGGCCCTGCAGCTGGGGCATAACTACATTGGTACCGAGCACATCCTCCTCGGCCTCATCCGTGAGGGCGAAGGCGTGGCGGCTCAGGTGCTCGTCAAGCTCGGTGCCGACCTGAACCGGGTCCGCCAGCAGGTCATCCAGCTGCTGTCCGGCTACCAGGGCAAGGAAGCCACCGGCGCCGGCGTCGGCCCCGGCCAGGCCGAAGGGACCCCCGCCGGTTCCGTCGTGCTGGACCAGTTCGGCCGCAACCTGACCCAGGCCGCGCGCGAGAACAAGCTGGACCCCGTGATCGGCCGCGAGCAGGAAATGGAACGCGTCATGCAGGTCCTTTCCCGCCGCACCAAGAACAACCCGGTGCTGATCGGCGAGCCCGGTGTCGGCAAGACCGCTGTCGTCGAGGGCCTGGCCCAGTCGATCGTCCGTGGCGACGTGCCGGAGACCATCAAGGACAAGCAGCTGTACACCCTTGACCTCGGGTCCCTCGTGGCCGGCTCCCGCTACCGCGGCGACTTCGAAGAGCGCCTCAAGAAGGTCCTCAAGGAGATCCGCACCCGCGGCGACATCATTCTGTTCATCGATGAGATCCACACCCTGGTGGGTGCCGGTGCCGCCGAAGGCGCCATCGATGCGGCCTCGATCCTGAAGCCCATGCTGGCCCGCGGCGAGCTGCAGACCATCGGTGCCACCACGCTGGACGAATACCGCAAGCACATCGAGAAGGACGCCGCGCTGGAGCGCCGCTTCCAGCCGATCCAGGTCAAGGAACCCTCTGTAGCGCACGCGATCGAGATCCTCAAGGGCCTCCGCGACCGGTACGAGGCACACCACCGCGTCACGATCACCGACGGCGCCCTTGCCTCGGCAGCGGCCCTGTCCGAGCGGTACATTTCGGACCGCTTCCTGCCGGACAAGGCCATCGACCTGATCGACGAGGCCGGTGCGCGGCTGCGCATCCGCCGAATGACCGCTCCGCCGGAACTCAAAGTCATGGACGAGAAGATCGCCGCCATGAAGCTCGAGAAGGAATCCGCGATCGACGCGCAGGACTTCGAAGGTGCCGCGTCGCTGCGCGACAAAGAGCAGAAGCTCATTGCCGAGCGCGCCGAGAAGGAACGCCAGTGGAAGACCGGCGGCATGGACGACATCTCCGAGGTTGATGAGGATCTCATCGCCGAAGTGCTGGCGAACTCCACCGGCATCCCGGTCTTCAAGCTGACCGAGGAAGAATCCTCGCGCCTGCTGAAGATGGAAAGCGAACTGCACAAGCGTGTGGTCGGCCAGGACGAGGCCATCAAGGCCCTGTCCCAGGCGATCCGCCGCACCCGTGCCGGGCTGAAGGACCCCAAGCGTCCCGGCGGCTCGTTCATCTTCGCCGGGCCCACCGGCGTCGGCAAGACCGAGCTGGCCAAGGCACTCGCGGAGTTCCTGTTCGGCGAGGAAGACGCGCTGATCACGCTGGACATGTCCGAGTACTCGGAGAAGCACACCGTGTCGCGGCTCTTCGGTGCCCCTCCGGGCTACGTGGGCTACGAAGAGGGCGGGCAGCTGACCGAAAAGGTCCGCCGTCGTCCGTTCTCGGTGGTCCTGTTCGACGAGGTGGAGAAGGCGCACGCCGACCTCTTCAACTCGCTGCTGCAGATCCTTGAAGATGGCCGCCTGACCGACTCCCAGGGCCGCGTGGTCGACTTCAAAAACACCGTGATCATCATGACCACCAACCTGGGCACCCGGGACATCTCCAAGAGCGTTGCCACCGGCTTCCAGTCGGGCACGGACACCAAGACCGGCTACAACCGGATGCGCGCCCGCGTCACCGAGGAGCTCAAGCAGCACTTCCGCCCCGAGTTCCTCAACCGTGTTGACGACGTCGTGGTGTTCCCGCAGCTGACCCAGGACGAGATCATCGAGATCGTGGACATGTTCGTCGGCCGGCTCGAGAAGCGCCTCAGGGACAAGGACATGGGCATCGAGCTCACGTCTGCGGCCAAGGTGCTCCTGGCGACCCGCGGCTACGACCCCGCGATGGGTGCCCGGCCGCTGCGCCGCACCATCCAGCGCGAGATCGAGGACCAGCTCTCCGAGAAGATCCTGTTCGGTGAGCTGCACTCCGGAGACATCGTGGTGGTGGATGTTGAAGGCGAGGGCGACGACGCAAAGTTCACCTTCGCCGGCAACGCCAAGCCGCGCATCCCGGAGATCGCACCCAGCGTCTAAGCAGGACGGCCGGTAGGCCGTCGCCCGCCAAAAACCCCGCCCGCCCCGAAAGGAGCGGGCGGGGCTTTTGCGTTTCACGGCCCCGGTCCAAGATCACTTCGAGTCGACGCCGGGACTGCAATCTGAAAGCAGTGTTTCACTCTGAGTGAACTTCCTGTGATCAACGCCACAGACCGTGTTGAATCGGTGCATGGCTGCCAAGGACTCAGAGACCCTGAGCGAACAACCCGAGACCCCTTTCCACGATCTGGACCATTACCTCGCCATCCCCAGGGTGAGCGGTCTGGCCCTCAGTCCCGACGGCGGGCGGCTGGTCACCACAGTGGCCACCCTCAATGCCAAAGGCACTGAGTACTGCACCGCGCTGTGGGAAGTGGACCCCAGCGGCGCCCAGCAGGCCCGCCGGATCACCCGTAGCGCCAAGGGGGAAGCGGGCGCCGTCTTCGCCGCCAACGGCGACCTGTACTTCACTTCCGCCCGTCCCGATCCGGAAAGCCCCGACGCCGACCCCGTCAACGCCCTGTGGGTGCTCCCGGCCGGCGGCGGCGAGGCCCGGGTGGCCCTGTCCCGCGCCGGCGGCATCAGCAAGGTCAGCGCGGCCAGGGATGCCGACGCCCTGGTCGTCACGGCCGCGGTTCTGGCCGGGTCCACCGGTGAGGACAACGATGAGGACCGCCGCAAGGCCCGCAAGGACAACAAGGTCGCGGCCATCCTCCACAGCGGCTATCCCGTCCGCTACTGGGACGCCGACCTCGGCCCGGAGCAGCCGCGGCTGTTCGCCGTCGAACCCGGAGAGCAGCCGGAGGCCGGAAAGCCGACCACTGTCGACGCCGCGCCGCAGCTGTTGCTTCGCAACCTGACCCCGGACGCCGGCAGCCGGCTCAGGGACGCCGAATCGGTGGTCAGCCCCGACGGCAGGACGATCTACAGCAGCCTCACAAAGCCGCTGGCCAACGCGGATTCACGCACCGTGCTCGTGGCAATCGACGTCGCCACCGGCGCCCGGACAGTGCTGCTGGACACCGAGGACGTGAACTATTTCCCGGGTCCGATCAGCCCGGACAACCGCAGCCTCGTGGTGATCAGTGAAAGTGACACCACACCGTTTGCGGCCCCGCAGGTCAAACTGCACCTCCTCGACGTCGCCGGCGAGGCCGCCGAAGGCCAGGCAGCCGGGGAGAATGCCCTTACGCCGCTGGCCCGCGACTGGGACCGCTGGGGCAAACCCGCGGCCTGGCTGCCGGACGGTTCGGCGCTGCTGGTCACCGCTGACGAGGACGGCGCATCGCCGGTCTTCCTGATCCGGGTGGCAGGGGACCGGGGCGAAGCTGCCGGGGTGACCCGGCTGACCCCCGACGCCGCCGCGTACACCGACATCGTGGTGGCGCCGGACGGGCGCAGCGCGTACGCCCTGCGCAGCTCCTACGAATTCCCCGCCGAGCCCGTGCGGATCGACCTCGACGGCGGCGGGGCCGTCCGCCTGCCCGCGCCGGCGGAGCGCCCGCAGTACAAAGGGACGCTCGAACGCGTGGAGGCGACGGCCGCCGACGGCGCCCGGGTCCCCGCGTACCTGGCCCTCCCGGACGGCGCGTCCGCCGCGAGCCCGGCGCCGCTGCTGCTCTGGATCCACGGCGGCCCGCTGGGATCCTGGAACGCCTGGACCTGGCGCTGGAATCCCTGGCTGCTGGTGGCCCGCGGCTACGCGGTGCTGCTGCCGGACCCGGCCCTGTCGACGGGCTACGGGCAGGACTACATCCAGCGCGGCTGGGGCGCCTGGGGCAAGGCTCCCTTCACCGACCTGATGGCCGTCACGGACGCCGTCGTGCGGCGCCCGGACATCGACGAGGCGCGCACGGCCGCCATGGGCGGCTCCTTCGGCGGCTACATGGCCAACTGGGTGGCCGGGCACACGGACCGCTTCAAGGCGATCGTCACGCACGCCAGCCTCTGGGCCTTCGACCAGTTCGGCCCCACCACCGACGCGGCGCAGTACTGGCTCAAGGAGATGACGGCGGAGATGGCGCTGGAGAACTCCCCGCATCTGCACGTGGAAAACATCCGGACGCCCATGCTGGTCATCCACGGCGACAAGGACTACCGCGTGCCGATCGGCGAGGGGCTGCGGCTCTGGTACGAACTGCTCGCCAAGTCAGGGCTCGCGGCAGACGAGAACGGCGAAACGGACCACCGCTTCCTGTACTTCCCGGACGAGAACCACTGGATCCTGCAGCCGCAGCACGCCAAGATCTGGTACGGGGTCGTGGAGCACTTCCTGGCCAGGAACCTGCTGGACAAGGACCTTCCCGTCCCCGACGAACTCGGTCTCTGAGCTCCCGGATTCCTACCCAGCCAGCTCGCATGCGGGGCCGTGACGGGGCGCCCGGAACGGCCCCTGCTGCGAGCTGGCTGGGCCCGCAGGAGTGACGCGACAGCCTCGCCCGTAAGATTGGGCTGTGACTGAGACCGTGACCGCGACTGAGACGTTCCGCATCCGCCCTGCCCGCACCGGCGACGTCGCCGCCATCAAAACGCTCGTGGCGCCGCTGGCCGAGCAGCGGATCCTCATGGCCAAGGAGACCGTGGCCTACTACGAAAGCCTGCAGGAATTCCGGATCGCCGAATCGGACCAGGGCGAGGTGATCGGCTGCGGGGCGCTGCACGTCATGTGGGACGATCTCGCCGAGGTGCGCACCCTGGCGGCCTCGGACGCCTGGCGCGGCAAAGGTGTGGGCCACGCGCTGGTGGAGCGCCTGCTCGAGGACGCCCGGGACCTGGGCGTGTCACGTGTATTCTGCCTGACGTTCGAGGTGGACTTTTTCAAGAAGCACGGCTTTGACGTCATGGCCGACCAGACCGCCGTCGACCCCGTGGTGTATTCCGAGCTCCTGCGCTCGCATGACGAGGGCGTCGCCGAATTCCTGGACCTGGCGAGGGTCAAGCCGAACACCCTCGGCAACACGAGGATGATCCGGCAGCTCTAGGGCGCGCGCCGATAATTCCGGTCCGTCAATCCGTCCGCGGAGGCCTCGCGGCAACGGCTCCGCGCTTCCCTTCAGTAAATTTGGTGGATAAACTGGGCCTGGCCCAGGGGGTGGGCCGCCAGAGTATCGGAGGCACGATATTGCATAGAGACGCGATTTTTCCCGAATTCTTCGCTTTCCGCAGTACGGACGCCGGTTCCGCGGCGTCGCCGCCGGCACGGACGGAAGCCGCAGCCCGGCCGGAGCCTGTGGACCATTCGCCGCTAAGTTCGGCCCGGGCGCCGCAGGGCCGGCTCGCGGCGCCGCCGTTTTCGTGGCTGGGCGAGGACGCGTGGCCACACCTTCCGGGCCGACAAGCAGGCTCGTAGTCCCGCCTACCGCCTGTCGGGCCCCGGTAGTAGGGTCTAAGCAAGCAGCCAGGACACCATCCAGGGAGCACCGCCATGAAGAAGCTCATCAATGATCCCAAAGCAGTGGTCGACGAGTCGGTGGAAGGGTTCGGGCTTGCACACGCCGATCTCGTGACCGTTTTCCCGGACCCGAAGTACATCGTGCGCAAGGACGCCCCGGTGGCCGGGAAAGTCGGCCTGGTTTCCGGCGGCGGCAGCGGGCATGAGCCGCTGCACGGCGGTTACGTCGGCAAGGGCATGCTCGACGCCGCCGTGCCCGGGGCCGTGTTCACCTCGCCAACGCCGGACCAGATCCTGCCGGCCACGCTGGCGGTGAACTCCGGCGCCGGCGTCGTGCACATCGTCAAGAACTACACCGGCGACGTCCTGAACTTCGAGACCGCCGCCGAACTCGCGCAGGCCGAAGGCGTCGATGTCCGTACCGTCCTGGTCAACGATGACGTCGCGGTGGAGGACTCGTTGTACACGGCCGGCCGGCGCGGTGTCGGCGGCACGGTCCTGGTTGAGAAGATCGCGGGCGCGGCGGCCGAGCGTGGCGACAACCTGGAGGCCGTCGCGGCGATCGGTGACCGGGTCAACCAGAACGTGCGCAGCATGGGCGTTGCCTTGACCGCCTGCACGGTGCCGCATGCTGGAGCGCCGAGTTTTGAACTGGAGGAAAACGAGATCGAGATCGGGATCGGCATCCACGGCGAGCCGGGACGGCACCGCATCCCGATGGAAAACGCCGACGGCATCACCGACCGGCTCCTGGACCCGGTGGTCGGCGACCTCGGACTCGGCTCGGGAGACAACGTGCTGTTGTTCGTGAACGGCATGGGCGGCACTCCGCAAAGCGAGTTGTACATCGTGTACCGCCGGGCCGTCCAGAAACTGGCCGAGAAGGGTGTCACGGTGGCGCGTTCCCTTGTAGGCAACTACATCACGTCCCTCGAAATGCAGGGCTGCTCCATCACGGTGCTGCGCCTCGACGACGAGCTGACCGCGCTCTGGGACGCTCCCGTGCACACCCCGGCCCTTCGCTGGGGCGTCTGACCGTGGGGCTGGATGTCCGCTGGGCCGTCCGCTGGCTGACGCTCTCGGCGCAGGCCATGGCCGATCACCGGGTGGAGCTGATCGAGCTGGACCGGTCGATCGGGGACTCAGACCACGGCGAGAACATGGACCGTGGTTTCCAGGCCGTCCTGGGCAAACTCGCCGAGGCGCCGCCGGAAACCCCGGGTGCGGCCTTGAAGCTGACGGCGATGACGCTCATGTCCAAGGTCGGCGGGGCGGCCGGCCCCCTGTACGGCACCGCGTTCCTGCGGGCTGCCACCGCGCTGGGTGACGCTTCCGACGTTGACGCCGCCACGCTTGCCGCCGCACTGCAGGCGGCCCGCGACGGGCTAGTCGCCCGCGGCAAGGCCGAGCCCGGGGATAAAACCATGGTGGACGCCTGGACGCCGGCGATTGAGGCCGCGGCTGCTGCTGCGGCCGGTGATGGCGATGTCCGGAAGGTGCTGCTTGCCGCGGCCGAAGCGGCTGAGGCCGGCGCCGTGTCCACGGATCCGATGTTGGCCCGCAAGGGCCGTGCCAGCTACCTGGGGGAGCGCAGCATCGGGCACCGCGACCCGGGCGCGGTCTCCAGCGCACTGATCCTGCGCGCCGCGGCGGGGGCGGCCGAATGACCGTCCGGCTGGTCGTCGTCTCGCACAGCGCCAAAATTGCCGACGGCGCCGTCGAACTGGCTGCGCAGATGGCGCCCGACGTCGTCATGGTCCCCGCCGGGGGCACGGACGACGGCCGGATCGGCACGAGCCTGGACAAGGTTCTTGCGGCACTGGAGCAGGCCGGTGATGAGGGCGTCGTGGTGCTCACCGACCTCGGCTCCGCGGTGATGACCGCCGAGTCCGCAGCGGAGTTCGCGGCGGATCCGGGGGCGGTGCTGCTCGCGGATGCGCCCCTGGTGGAGGGGCTGGTGGCAGCCGCGGTGGCTGCCCAGGCCGGGGCCGACGCCGCGGCGGTGAAGGACGCTGCCGAGGCCGTGTACCGGCCTCCGGCCCACCCCGCCGGGGCTGGCCACGAGCACCAGCAGCCGCCGGACGTCACCGGAGACTTCGAGCTCGTCAACCAGGCCGGCATGCATGCCCGGCCGGCGGCGAAAATTGCGGGCGGGCTGTCCGGCATGGACGCCGAAGTGACCGTCAACGGCGCCGACGGTGCCTCCATGACGGAGCTGATGATGCTGGCCGCCGGCAAGGGTACCGTCCTGCACGTGGAGGCCAGCGGCCCGGACGCGGCCAAGGCGGTCGGTTACCTGGAAGGCCTGGTCTCGTCAGGGTTCGGGGAGCCGTAGCCCAGCAGGCAGACACCACGACCTGGCGTCATCCTAAAGAATCCGGGCGGGAGCTCAAGTGCCCTTTCCCGCCTGCCTGTTCAGGCTGCCAGCGCAGCCGGGAGTTCCGTGAGGGCACCTACCGTGATGTCCGGGGATTGGAAATACGCCGGATAGTCCGCGCCCGCCCGGTTCAGCCAGGCCGTCTTCAGCCCGGCCTTGGCTGCCCCATGGATATCCCAGGGGTGCACGGCCACGAGCATTATTTCGGAAGTGCTTGCCCCGGCCGATGCTGCGGCGTAGTCGTAGGAGGCCCGGGCGGGTTTCCAGGCGGGGGCGTCTTCGACGGACAGCAGCATCTCGAATTCCTCCTTGATCCCGCCCGAAGCGAACAGCTGTGCCGTCAGGGCGGCCGCTCCGTTGGTCAGGGTGATCAGCCGGTGCCCTGCCGCGCTCAGGGCACGGACACCAGCAGGGACATCCGGGTGGAGCGAGAGGCTCCGCATGGCTGCCATTACCTGGTCGACGGCATCGTCCAGGTCCCCGCCTACCCCTTCCGCAACCAGCAGCCCGTGGAGGGCATTGGCTCCTATGGCCGCGAAGGAGCCGTTGTCGCCGCTGGCTGTGAGGGCGAATCCGTCACGCAGCAGAGTCGCAAACCACAGCTTGGCCAACTCCCTGGGCGCCCCGACAGCGCTGAACGCGTCGCCGAGCGGGGCCATGTCCGAGAGGGTCTCGTTGACGTCAAAAACAATGACTGGGGGTGTGACGCTCATTGGTTCTCCTGCCTCCGGTTGTCCCTTTCAAACGACGTCGGGGCCGACCTGATACGGGCGGGCAGGCCCGGACGCTTCGCAGCTGCTGGGGTTAGTCTAGGGCGGCTCAGCGCGGGCCGTCAGGCGGGGAGTCGGAAGCCGCCCCGGTGCAGTGCCGCGAGGCCGTCGTCCAGCAGGCCGGCCAGCGCCCGCTCCAGCTGCTCGGGGGCCGCATTGAGCCGGTGCAGGGCCGCGAGCGGGATTCCGATTCCGTGCGGCTCGAAGCCCAGGTCTGCCGGGGCCCGGTGGAACAGCTCCGGTGCCACGGGATCCTCGGCCACCCGCAGGACAGCCATGACCGCACCGCGCACCTGCCGGTCCGTACCGTGCCAGGCCTGCCCCTTCGGCGTATACGTCGGCGGCGGCTCGCCAGCGGCACGCCAGGCGCAGGAGCCACGGACCGGGCACTGCCCGCACTTGGGGGCCCGCGCCGTGCAGACCAGCGCACCGAGTTCCATGACGGAGGCGTTCCAACGCACCGACGCATCAGGATCCGCCGGGAGCAGCGCCGCCGCCAGCCGCATTTCGGCGGCCGTCAGGGCCTGCGAGGGCAAGGCCGAACCGGAGACCAGCCGCGCATGGACCCGGCGGATGTTCGTGTCCACCACGGTTTCGCGGCCGCCGAAGGCGAAAGCCGCAACGGCCGCCGCCGTGTAGCTGCCCACCCCCGGGAGATCCAGGAGGTCCGCGTGGACTGCGGGGACGGTGCCGCCGTGGCTGTCCCTGATGACCACGGCCGCCGCGTGCAGGCGCAGGGCGCGCCGAGGATACCCCAGCCGGCCCCAGGCCCGGACGGCTTCCCCGGGAGGCTCGCTGGCCAGATCGGACGGCTCCGGCCAGCGGCGCAGCCACTCCTCCCAGACCGGAAGTACCCGGACCACCGGGGTCTGCTGGAGCATGACCTCGCTGACCAGCACTCCCCACGGCGTGCACTCCGCCGCTCGCCATGGCAGTTCCCGTGCGCTGGCCTCGAACCAGTCATCCAGGGCGGCATGCAGGGCGGGGAGTTCCGGGCCGCCTGGCGCAGCCGCGGCGTTAACTGACGCGGCTGCAGCAGCAGGGCCGGCGGGCGCAGGCCCGGGCGGCTGAGCGGCCAGTGCGGAGGGGGCTGGGGCTAGAGTTTCGATC
The DNA here is from genome assembly GCF_042883665.1 of Arthrobacter sp. NPDC058192. Classification (NCBI taxonomy): domain Bacteria; kingdom Bacillati; phylum Actinomycetota; class Actinomycetes; order Micrococcales; family Micrococcaceae; genus Arthrobacter; species Arthrobacter sp. NPDC058192. The sequence continues at coordinate 85,867 of NZ_JBHVVJ010000010.1, forward strand.
CATTCAGCGTAATAGATCCGGCAATAGATTCGGGACCTTGGATCGGGTTGGTGGAGGGCGCGCGGCGTGGTCGGACGCCATAGTCAGCGCGGTTCTCTAGGCTAGAAGAATGGTCAGGCAAGGCAATTCAGGAACGGGCAGTTCGCGGCGGACGGGTTCGGGCCGAGGACAGCCGGTGCGCAAACCCGGCCGGCGCCCGCTCGCCCCGGTCTACCGCCGCCGCCGGCTGTTTGCCGGCCTGGTCCTGCTGCTCGTCATCGCCGTGGTCTTCGGCGGCTTTGCGGCCGTCTCGAGCGCCATCAGCGGCGCTGAGCCTTCTGGCGGCCAGCCGTCCCGAACCGGCGCGGCGTCAGACGGCCAGCCGACCGCCTCGCCGTCGGACAGCCCGGGTGAGTCCACGTCCGCTTCGGCCGACCCTACCCCCTCATCTGGCGATGGCTGCGAGCAGAACCTGGTGACCGTCACGGCCGCCACGGACAAGGACAGCTACGCCGCGGGTGAGAAGCCGCTGCTGACCCTCAAGGTGACCAACAACAACAAGGTCCCGTGCGAGGTCAACATCGGGACCTCGCAGATGGAGTACATGATCACCAGCGGCTCGGACCGGATTTTCTCCTCCAAGGACTGCGAGGCCGAGAGCACGGACCTGATGAAGACCATCGCCCCGGGCAAAAGCGAGACCGCGAACTTCCCGTGGCAGCGCAACCGCACGGTGCAGGGCTGCCAGTCCGTCGAGGCCACGCCCGGGGCCGGGGGCGCCTACTACGTCTTCACAGCCAGGCTGGCGAACAAGACCAGCACCAAGGCCGTGTTCCAGCTCAACTGATTCCCAGCCGGCCCCCTCGCCAAAAGGGAAGGGGCTTAGAGGAAGCGGTCCAGCAGGCTGGCTTCGGCCATGCGGCTCAGGCCCTCCCTGACGGTTCTGGCGCGCTGGTCACCGATCCCGTCCACTGTCATGAGGTCATCGATCGTTGCCGCCATCAGGAACTGAAGGCCGCCAAAGTGGTCCACGAGCCGGTCAGCGACGGCCCGGGGCACGGCCTTGAGGCCGGACAGCAGGCGGTAGCCGCGCGGCTGCACGACGGCGTCGAGGTTGGCCTCTCCGCCGGCGAAACCGACGATCCCGGCGATCTTGCCCAGATCAATCAGTTCGGTGGGACCCAGGCCGACGAGGGCCTTGACCGCGTTGTCGATGTTCTTCGCGGTTGCGTCGGGGCCGGAGTAGTCACGGATGATCACGTCACTGCCGGGGCCGCGGCCCACGGTGAGTTCGTCGAGCTGCAGCGACAACAGGCGGCCGTCCTCGCCCAGTTCCAGGACGTACTGCGAGATTTCCTCGGAGATCCGGCGGACCATCTCCTGGCGCTGAAGCGTCACCGCGACGTCGCGGACCGTCACCATGGCTTCGATTTCCAGTGCGGAGAGCGAACTGGTCACCTGATCCAGGCGCGACCGGTAGCGTTCCAGGGTCGCCAGGGCCTGGTTGGCCCGGGCCAGGACCTTCTCGGAACCCTCCAGGACGTGGCGCAGGCCGTTCACGTAAAGCGCGATGATCTGCATCGACTGGCTGACCGAAATGACCGGGACGCCCGTCTGGATTGCCACGCGTTCCGCGGTCCGGTGCCGGGTGCCCGATTCCTGCGTTTCAATGCTCGAGTCCGGGACGAGTTGGACCGCCGCGCGCAGGATGTTGCTGGCATCCTTGTCGCAGACAATGGCGCCGTCCATCTTGGCCAGTTCGCGCAACCGGGTGGGGGAGAAGTCGATGCCGATCTCGAAGCCGCCCGAACAGATGGACTCGATGGTCCGGTCGATGCCCAGCACGATCAGCGCGCCGGTGCGTCCCCGGAGGATGCGTTCCAGGCCGTCGCGGAGGGCGGTGCCCGGTGCCACCCTGGCCAGGGTGGCCTTGAGTGCATCTTCAGGGCTCCGGGCCATAGATTTCCCTTCAAAGGTGCAGGCACGAACCTGCAGGTGCGCCGGTTCCGAGGGTCTACCGGCAGGATCAAAAGTACTCAGTTCCCCGCTCCCCCAATGATAGAGGTAAAGCGGGGCTACTTCCGCACAGGCAAGCCCTAAAGTGGCTCATTGCGACGTGCCGCCGGACGCATCCGAAGGGGCTGCAAGCGGTGCGGTTTGGGGCGGCATTTTGGGGGATCCCGGCCGCCCGGCCATTCGTACTGCCTGCCGGGCGCCGGGCGGCCGCTTCGCGCGGGTTCCGCGGCCTGGGATAAACTTGGTCCTTGGGTGTACCGCGGGCTCTCCGCGCCGTGACCCGTCCACAGCCGCAGCGAAAGTAGCATCGTGTCCCAAGAAGTCCTTAGCCCCGCCCGAGTCCAGGAGATTCACAAGCAGGCGGCCCGGCGTCGGACATTCGCGGTCATTTCGCACCCCGACGCCGGCAAATCGACCCTGACGGAGGCCCTCGCGCTGCATGCAAAGGTGATCGGCACAGCCGGCGCCTCCAGCGGCAAGGCCAACCGCAAGGAGACGGTCTCGGACTGGATGCAGATGGAAAAGGACCGCGGCATCTCCATCAGCTCCGCCGCTCTGCAGTTCGCCTACCGGGACACCGTCATCAACCTCCTGGATACCCCCGGCCACGCGGACTTCTCGGAGGACACCTACCGTGTGCTGGCGGCCGTGGACTGCGCCGTGATGCTGGTTGACGCCGCGAAGGGCCTGGAAACCCAGACCATGAAGCTCTTCGAGGTCTGCAAGCAGCGCAACCTACCCATCATCACCGTGATCAACAAATGGGACCGCCCGGGCCTGGACGCGCTGGCCCTCATGGACGAAATCACCGAGCGCACCGGCCTGCAGCCGATGCCGCTGACCTGGGCCGTGGGCATCTCCGGCGACTTCCGCGGCGTCTGGGACCTGCGCAATGACCGTTTCGCGCAGTTCAAGCGCAATAACGCCGGCGCCAACATCGCCCTCACCGAGTACTTCACCCCGGAAGAGGCCGCCGCCAGCCAGGGCGAGGACTGGGCCAACGCCGTGGACGAGGCCGGGCTGGTCATCGAATCGAATCTGGCGTTCGACGTCGCGGCCTTCCACGCCGGCAAGGCGACCCCGATCCTCTTCAGCTCGGCGGCCCTGAACTTCGGCGTGAAGGAAATCCTTGACGCCCTGGTCGACTTCGCCCCGCCCGCCGCCCCGCGTCCCGACGTCGACGGTGCCGCCCGTCCCGTCGATGCGCCGTTCGCCGGCTTCGTCTTCAAGGTCCAGGCCGGCATGAACAAGGCCCACCGGGACCACGTCGCCTTCATCCGCGTCTGCTCCGGCGTCTTCGAACGCGGCATGGTGGTGACGCAGGGCCGGACCGGGAAGTCGTTCGCCACCAAGTACGCCCAGCAGGTGTTCGGGCGCGAACGCGAGGTCATTGACGAGGCTTTCCCCGGCGACGTCGTGGGCCTGGTGAACGCTTCCTCGCTGCGGGTCGGCGACAGCCTGTTCCTTGACCACCCGGTGGAGTTTCCCGCCATCCCGCTGTTCGCGCCGGAACACTTCCAGGTGGCGCGCTCGAAGGACCCCAGCCGCTTCAAGCAGTTCCGCCGCGGCATCGAACAACTCGAGCACGAGGGCGTCATCCAGGTGCTCCGCTCCGACATCCGCGGTGACCAGGCGCCCGTTCTTGCCGCCGTCGGGCCCATGCAGTTCGAAGTGGTCGAAGACCGGATGGCCCACGACTTCAGCGCCCCGATGCGCCTGGAGCGGCTGCCGTACTCCCTTGCCAGGATCTCGACGGCGGATGCCATGCCGGCGCTGGCCAACGTGCCCGGCGCCGAGGTGCTGCTGAGGTCGGACGGGGAGTACCTGGCCCTGTTCAACGACGTCTGGGCGCTGCGCCGGATCGAAAAGAACCACCCGGATCTGACGCTGGTACCGATCGGCACCCACAACCCCGCCAAATAGCGCGCGATGGCCGGACCGGAAATCCTCGATTCCGCCCCGGGCAGGGCTTGCCGGTTTCGGATTCCGCGCTATCATAAGTAAGCTTGCTTTCTATGCGGGCGCCGGGTGCAGCTATCCGGCTTCGGACCGATCCGCCCGATCCCACCGACGGGCCCCATCCAAGGGACCACGTAGCCTTTTGACAACAACATTGGAACCCGGGCACCTCCTCAGCGGGCGTTACCGGATCGAAGAACTGATTGGTCGCGGAAGCCAGTCGAGCGTCTACCGGGCCACTGACGAGACGCTGGGACGCGAAGTGGCAGTGAAGCTCTTCCGCGACGGCGCTGTGGACGAAGAACGGACGCGCCGGCAAAGCGACGAAGTGCGGATCCTCGCAGGGATGGCCCATCACGCCCTGGTCACGCTGTTCGACGCCGGCGCGGACACGACCGACCCGGACCGCACCCTCAGCTACCTGGTGATGGAACTTGTCCGCGGCCCGGACCTCCGCCGCCGCTCCGCCGAGGGTCCGCTTTCGGCGGCGCACATGGCGCTGATCGGCCACGATCTCGCCGACGGCCTGGCGCACATCCACCACCACGGCATCATCCACCGGGACGTCAAGCCGGCCAATGTCCTGCTCGTTGAGTACAGCGCCGATGACCCGCGGCCGCGCGCCAAGCTCAGCGATTTCGGCGTGGCGATCACCATCCGTGAAGACCACCACGGCGGCATCGACGACAGTTCCGGCACGCCCGCCTACCTCAGCCCCGAACAGGCCGCCGGCGAACCCGCCGGACCAGCCAGCGACATCTATTCACTGGGCCTGGTCCTGCTGGAAGGGCTGACCGGGAAGATGGCGTACCCCGGCGCGCCCATCCAGTCCGCGCTGGCCCGGCTGCTGCAGGACCCGGACATCCCGGAAGGGCTCGCGCCCATGTGGATGGCCCTGCTGTCCTCCATGCTGGACAGGGACCCCGCGGCCCGCCCGCCGGCGCGCGAGGTGTCCCTGGCCCTGCGCCAGGAAGTCATCAACGGTGCCGGCCGCCACCGCCGGGAGGCGGCAGCGCTGCTGACCGACGAGGAAGGGCGCATGCGGGCAGTTGAGCGCTACGAGATCCTGGACACCCCGAAAGACGGCGCCTTCGATCGGATCGCTGCCCTGGCCGCGCGCATGTTCTCGGTGCCTGTGGCGATTGTCAGCATTGTCGACCATGACCGCATCTGGTTTAAGGCCCACCACGGCACGGACGTCACCGAGATCGGCCGCGACCCCGGGCTGTGCGCTTCCGCCATCCTGCAGGGCGATCCCTGGATCGTGGAGGACGCCGGCATCGATCCCCGAACGCTGACCAACCCCCTCGTCGCCGGCGAGTTCGGCCTGCAGTTCTATGCCGGGGTGCCGTTGCGCACCCCGGACGGCTACAACCTGGGCGCCTTCTGCATCCTGGACCGTGAACCCCGCAAATTCAGCGCTGAGGACGTTTCCGCGCTGGAGGATATGGCCGCGCTCGTCATGCACGACCTGGAGTTGCGGCGCCACAGCCGGCAGGTGCTCGTCGGCTAGGGGGCCGGCGCCGTCTGCCAGGCTCCAGATAACCGTCGCCGATGCGCCCCCGGCCTACCGCCGGCCGGCGTGCAGGGCCAACTCCAATTCGAAGCGCGCAGTGGGATCCTCAAGGGCATCGCCGAAGAGCTCGCGCAGCTGCGCCGCCCGGTAACCAACGGTCTGCGGATGAATCCCGAGTTCTGCGGCCACCGGGGCCCGCTGGCCCCAGTGGCGCAACCACGACAGCAGCGTTTCGGCGAGCCGTTCCCGTTGCGCCGGCCGGAGTCCCTCCAGCGGCGCGAGCCGGCGGTTGGCCAGCTCGGCGATCGCGGAGGGTTCGGCTCCGAGAATCACCTGCGCCAGGTGCTCGTCCGCCCAGATCGGCGGATCGTCCGGTCCCTCGCGCGGAGGCAGCCCTGCGGCCGCCAGCACGGCCAGGCGCAGCGAATCCGGAACCTTCTCCCAGCCGCCGGCCGGCCCCACGGAAGCGCCGCGACCCTTAAGCGCGCGGTTCAGCTCCTCCCGTGCGGATCTGGATTTCCGCGCCGGGATCAACGCCACGACGTCCGTCTCCCGCTCGATGACCAAGGCTCCGGGACCGAGCCGCAGCCGCAGCCCGGCCGCCCGGTCCAGCGGCAGCGTCACCACCGCCACACGCTGCGGCAGTGACCAGTCCGCCATCGCCGCCGTCTGGCGCAGGGCTGCCTCGTCGGCCTGGCCGAGCAGGAGCAGGTCCAGAAGCTCAGTGCGACGCCGGTCCACAGCTCCGGCGCGCTCGGACTGTTCAAAGGCATAGGCCTCGGCGCTTACCGCCGAGAGCTCATCGATGTAGGCCAGGATCGACTCGCCCAGATCCACCACGACACCCTGGCCCAGATGGTGTTCCACCGAGACCCTGGACATTTCCCGGAACGTCACGCGGGCCCCCATCCGGTAGGCACTCAGCAGGGCGTCCATGCTCCGCCCCTGCCGGAACTCACCGCTGCCCAGCCCAGCCACCAGTTCCCGGCTTTCCTCAGACAGCGCCGGCAGCCGGGTACCGGGCAACTGGAGGAACCGGTCCAGCGCCGCGGCCACGCCCCGCCTCAGTCCCCGGCCGAAACGCCCCTCAATCGGCCGGGCGTACGCCGGCACCAACTGCGGAACGGCGTCGATGATGGCCTCGACGATCCCGGGCATCCTGGGACGGAGCATGTCGCTGACCTCCCGCGGCAGCGCCAGCCACGGCGGATCGTGCGCGGGGAGGGGGTCAGCGGGTTCCCGGGCAGGGGAGGCGTTCATGGACAATCCAAAGAGTTGTTACGGCAGGATAGTTTTATAGAGTCGATCGTATGCCTTGGGTGAAGAAGTATGGCTCAAATTGACATAAGGTTGTTGAATGATCCGGCTCCGTAAGCTGGCGCGTGCCGCATCTCTACTGACCACCCCCCTGGCGCCAGAAGACATTCTGTCGCTGTTCAATCCCGTGTTCTCCGCCCGCCAGTTGCGCGGCGTGGTCACCCGGGTGGTTCCAGAAACGGCCGATTCCGCCACCATTTTCTTCCGTCCCGGCCGCGGCTGGCAAGCACATCTTGCCGGCCAGTGGGCCCGAATCGGCGTCGAGCTCGACGGCGTCCGGCACTGGCGGTCGTATTCGCTCAGCGCCCCCGCGGGGCAGGACCCGGCCATCACGGTTAGCGACATGGGCGCCGTCTCCGCGGCCCTCGTGCGCGGTACCAAGCCCGGCGATGTCTTGTTCCTGGCGCCTCCGCAGGGCGACTTTGTCTTGCCGGAACACCCGCGCCCTCTGCTCATGCTCACGGCGGGCAGCGGAATCACCCCGGTGATGTCGATGATCCGCACGCTGGTACCGCACCGTCCCGACGCCGACGTCGTGCTCATCCACACTGCCCGCACCGCCGCGGACGCCATTTTCCGTGAAGAACTCGCCGAGCTTGCCGACCAGTTCCCCAACTTCCGGGTGACGCACTGGTTCACGGGCGACCAAGGACGGCTGGATTTCACGTCCGTCGATGACCTGGACCGGCTGTGCCCGGACTGGCGCCAGCGCGCCGCCTACGCGTGCGGCCCGGAAGAGTTCCTCAACGACACCGAGGCGCTCTGGGAGGCCGTCGGCGAGGTGGAACTGCCGGAGGCGGACACCGCGTCGGGCACGCTGACCATCGAACGCTTCAGTACCAGCCTCGCCGCCGGTGCCGGGCACGACGGCGGGCTGGTCACCTTTGAGGCCTCCGACCGTGAAGTCGAGGCCGACGGCGACACGCCGCTGCTCGATGTCGGCGAGGACGCCGGAGTCCTGATGCCCAGCGGCTGCCGCATGGGCATCTGCCACAGCTGCCTCATTCCGCTCCGTGCGGGCCACGTCCGGGACCTCCGCACCGGCGAAGTACACGGCGAGCCCGGCCAACTAATCCAGACGTGCGTGTCGGCAGCCGCCGGCCCCGTTAACCTCGACCTTTAGAGGAGTATCACCGCATGACGATAGTTTCCAGCAAGCCAGATGTTTCCGGTGCCGATGTCCCCGCCGCAGGCGGCACAGCAGCCGCCGCTGCCAAGGTTGCCGCAGGCGCGAAGACGCGGCCTGGCGCCCTCGCCGAGACCGGCAGCCCGCTGCTCCGTCCGCCCGCGGCTGCCCACCTAACCGATGAGCAGGTGGCGGAGCTGGGGCGCGAACTGGATGCCATCCGCGACGACATCCTCGCCAAGCGGGGAGCCTCGGACGCCGCGTACATCCGCCGGATGATCAAAATCCAGCGCGGCCTGGAGATCTCCGGCCGTGCGCTGCTGCTGATGGGCCGCAAGAAGCCCGCCTGGTTCGCCGGCACCACACTGTTGAGCTTGGCCAAGATCCTGGAAAACATGGAACTCGGGCACAACATCCTGCACGGCCAGTGGGACTGGATGCGGGACCCGGATATCCACTCCACCACCTGGGAATGGGATTTCGTCACCCCGGCGCGCTCCTGGCAGCACACGCACAACGATCTCCACCACCGTTGGACGAACGTGGTCGGCAAGGACAATGACATCGGATACAACCTGCTGCGGATGGATCCGGAGCAGGAATGGACGCCGTTTAACCTGGGCAATCCGCTCTACAACGCCCTTCTCGCACCCGTCTTCGAGTGGGGGATCGCGATCTACGACCTCGAACTCGTGGACTACAAGGAGGGCAAGAAGTCGAAAGAGGCCCTGACCAAGGACCTGAAGGCCCTCGGCCGCAAGGCCCTGAAGCAGTTCACCAAGGACTACGCCGCCACGCCCGCCGTCGCAATGCTGACCGGTTCCGGCAAGCAGGCACTCTACGGCACCCTGACCGCCAACGCCGTCCGCAACGTGTGGGCCCACGCGGTGATCTTCTGCGGCCACTTCCCGGAAGGCACTGACACCTTCACCGAGGAAATGGTGGAAGGCGAGACCCGCGGGGACTGGTACGTGCGGCAGATGATCGGCTCGGCCAACATCTCAGGCTCCAAGTTCATGCACCTCATGTCCGGCAACCTCTCGCACCAGATCGAGCACCACCTGTTCCCGGACCTGCCGTCGAACCGCTACGCCGAGGTGGCCCCGAAGGTGCAGGAAATCTGCAAGCGCTACGGACTGCCGTACACCACCGGCCCGCTGCTGAAGCAGGTCGGCTCCACGTGGGCCAAGATCTTCAAGCTGGCCCTGCCGCCGAAAAAGGCCTAGGCGCCAGGACCAGCTTCCAAGGCCGGGCCGACGCTTCCTCCCAGTTGCCCGCGCCGGTTCGGTCCGGCGGGAACGGGAAGCCCCGGAAATTCCGGACAGCCCCAAGCCCCGGCGCCGAGGCAACCGGGCGGGAACGCCACACCGAGGCTGGGCTCAGGGCTTGCTCGCCACACCCAGAACGTGGGCCAGCCGCGGGTTGCCGGGGAGAACCGAAAAGCCGAAGCGCTCGAGGTCCTGCACGGTGAGGCCGGCCCGAACGATCATGGCGGCGGTGTCACGGTTCGGGTGGCATCCGCCTGCCACCCGGCTCCACAGCGGGGTGGCCAGGTCTTCGGCGGCCCCCAGGACCCGGTGTGCGGAGCGGACGTGTTCATAGAACAGCAGCGAGCCGCCGGGGCGCAGGACCCGGACCGCCTCCGCCAGGGCGACGGACTGGTCCGCCACGCTGCACAGCACCAAACTGGAGACGACGACGTCCACCGAGGCGTCCGCCGCAGGCAGCGCTTCCGCCATCCCGTCCTGGACACTGATGGGCACCGGTGCCGTGCTGGCGGCGGCGAGGGCCAGTTCCCGGAGTGTTGGGTCCGGTTCGAGGGCCAGCACAGCAGACACCGCAGAAGGGTAGAACGGGAAGGTGGCCCCGTAGCCCGGCCCGATTTCGATGACGACGCCGTGCGCCGCCTCCACGAGCCGCCGGCGGTGCTCCGTTGCCCCGCGGGCGTCCATCCGCGGACCAACGCGGGCATAGGATCTTCCGAAGGATGACTCGCGGCGGCTGGTTTCCGGCATGTGCGCCCCTCACAGTCAGCCGGCCGCGGCCGGGTTGAGCTTGAGCCGGCGCAGCAACTGGGCGTTGAGGGCAACCACAATGGTCGACGCCGACATCATCACCGCGCCCGCGGCGGGGGAGAGGACGACCCCCGCGAAGGCGAGGACCCCGGCCGCCAGCGGCACCGAGATGACGTTGTACCCGGTGGCCCACACGAGGTTTTGCCACATCTTCCGGTAACTGGCCTTGGACAGGTCGAGCATCGACAGCACGGCCCGGGGATCATTGCCGGCCAGGACCACCCCGGCAGATTCCACCGCCACATCCGTGCCACCGCCAATTGCGATCCCCACCTCCGCCCGCGCCAGCGCGGGGGAGTCGTTGACGCCGTCGCCCACCATGGCCACTTTCAGGCCCCGGCCCTGCAGTTCCGCCACCTTCTTGTCCTTGTCCGCGGGGAGGACCTCGGCAAACACTTCATCGATGCCGAGTTCCGCGGCGACTGCGTGCGCGACCTGCCGGGCGTCGCCGGTGATCATGGCCACCTTGATGCCGCGCGCCTGGAGGTCCCGGACCGCCTGGCGCGACTCCGGCCGCACCGCATCCTCGAGGCTGACCGCGCCAACGACCGTGCCGCCGTCCACGACGTGCAGCACGGAGGCGCCGCGCTCCAGCCAAGCGCCCGTGACTGCGGCCAGATCCCGCGGTTCCTGCAGGCCCAGCTCCCGGAGCAGGGCCGGGCCGCCCACCTGGACCGTCCGGCCCTCGACCGTGGCGCGGACTCCGCGGCCGGTCAGGGAGGTGAACCCCTCCGCCGGCGGAATCTTCACTCCCCGTTCACGGGCGGCGGCAACGATCGAGCGGGCCAGGGGGTGTTCGCTGTCGGCCTCCACGGCGGCGGCGAGTCCCAGCACTGCGTCCTGGCCGGTGGCTGTGGCGGCCGCGACCTCCCTGAGCTCCGGCTCGCCCCTGGTCAGGGTCCCGGTCTTGTCGAACAGCACGACGTCGACTGTCCGCATGCGCTCCAGCGCCATCCGGTTCTTGATCAGCACGCCCGCCCGGGCGGCCCGCTCGGTGGAGAGGGCGATGACGAGCGGGATGGCAAGGCCGAGCGCATGGGGGCACGCGATCACCAGGACCGTCACGGTGCGCGTGACGGCGTCGCTTACACTGCCCATCAGGGACCAGAAGATGAAGGTCAGGACGCCGGTGCCGGCGGCGAAGTAGAAGAGGAACGCCGCGGCCCGGTCTGCGAGGGCCTGGGCCCGGGAGGAGGATGCCTGCGCCTCGGCCACGAGGCGTCGGATCCCGGCCAGGGCGGTGCCCTCGCCGGTCGCCACCACCCGGACGCGTACGGAGTTGTCCGTGGCGATGGTGCCGGCCACCACAGGATCGCCGGGTGTCCGCCGGACGGTTTTCGATTCGCCTGTGATCATGGATTCGTCGAACTCGGCCTCGCCGTCGCTGACAGTGCCGTCAGCCGGCATCCGGCCGCCGGGGCGGACCAGAATAATGTCTCCGGCGCGGAGCTCGGAGAGGCTGACAGTCTCCGTGCCGGCGGTTGTGACGCGTTCCGCTTCGTCGGGCAGCAGCGCCGCCAGGGCGTCCAGGGCGCCTTGGGCCGCGCCGAGGGCGCGCATCTCGATCCAGTGGCCCAGCAGCATGATGGGGACCAGCAGCGCCAGCTCCCACCAGAAGTCGAGATCGAAACCGCCGATGCCGAGGCTGGTCACCCAGGAGGCGACGAAGGCGACGCTGATGGCCATGGCGATCAGCAGCATCATCCCCGGTTGGCGCGTCCTCAGTTCATTGACGCCGCCCTGGAGGAACGGCCGGCCGCCGTAAAGGAAGATCACCGTGCCGAACACCGGCGGGACCCAGGCTGAGCCGGGAAAAGCGGGAGGCTCGTAGCCCAGGAGCTCTGCGAACATGGGGCTGAAGAAGACCACCGGAACGGCCAGCGCCAGTGTCAGCCAGAATCTGTCCCTGAACATCGCAACGCTGTGCCCGGCATGCTGGCCGTGGCTGTGCACCATGTGGTCGTCGTCCGGAGGGCGCCCCGCATCCCGGCTGGGCGTCCCCTTGGATATGTGCCCGTTGCCGGCGGCCCCGTGCCCGTGCTGACCGGCGTCGGCGCGCTGGTTGGCCGGGCGGACAGGCGGTCCAATGTGCTGGTGATCCACGATGACGTGCTCCTCGGATTAGGGCCGGTCATTTCCCAAGATACCCCCAGGGGGTATCCTTGGCAAGGCATTTTCCTTCGGATGTCGATCTCACCGCACCCCGGCTGACGCTCCTTCCCGGTTGCCCGCGCGTCGAGGGCAGTGCTGTACCAGCAAGTCCCGTAACCCGGGGTGCCCCGGGGGCGGGGGCGGCAGCAACTGGGAGGGAGCGCACCACTGTCCGTGGCCCTCCGTTGTTCGGCGGCGTCAGCCGATCAGCAGCCCCAAGGCCTCGGCCAGATGGCTGACTTCCTTCACCGAGAACCCCGCGGGAACTGGACCGTGCCCGTTGGCACTGGCCGGCACCACCGCGTGGGTGAAGCCGAGCCGGTGGGCCTCGTGGATGCGTTGGTTGATGCCCGGCACGGGACGCACTTCACCAGCGAGGCCGACCTCGCCGAAGGCGATCAGCCGCTGGGGCAGGGGCTTTCTGGCCTTCGCGGAGGCCACGGCCAGGGCCACGGCGAGGTCCGTCGCGGGTTCGCTGAGCTTGACCCCGCCGACGGTCGCCACGTAGGAGTCGTCTTTGTTCAGCAGGCAGCCGGCGCGCTGCTGCAGCACGGCCAGCAGCATCGCCACGCGTGAGCTGTCCAGGCCGCTGGTGGCGCGGCGCGGCTGCGCGCTGGCGCTTTCGGCGAGCAGCGACTGGACCTCGGCCAGCAGCGGGCGGCGGCCCTCCAGAGTCACCGTGATGCAGGTCCCGGAGACGGGCTCCTTGGTCCGCGTGACGAACAGGCCGCTGGGGTCGGCGAGGCCGGTGATGCCGTCCTCGTTCAGATCGAAGCAGCCGACGTCGTCGGTGGGTCCGTAGCGGTTCTTGACGGCGCGCAGCAGCCGCAGCCGCGAGTGCCGTTCGCCCTCGAACTGGCACACAACATCCACGAGGTGCTCGAGCAGGCGGGGCCCGGCGATGGAGCCGTCCTTGGTCACGTGCCCCACCAGCAGCGTGGTCATGTTGCGGCGCTTGGCGGCGGCGATCAGGGAGGCGGCAACCTCGCGCACCTGGGACACGCCGCCGGCGCTGCCCTCGACGTCGGCGCTGCTCAGGGTCTGGACCGAGTCCACCACCAGCAGCCGCGGTTCCAGTGTCTCCACCTGCCCCAGCGCCTGCCCGAGGTCCGTTTCGGCCGACAGATACAAGGACTCGGCAACGGCGTCGATCCGGTCAGCGCGGAGTTTGACCTGGGCCGCGGATTCCTCGCCGGTGATGTACAGGACGTCCTGGGCTGTGCGGGCGAACTTGGCCGCGACATCCAGCAGCAGCGTGGACTTGCCCACCCCGGGCTCACCGGCGAGGAGGATGACGGCGCCCGGCACCAGGCCGCCGCCGAGCACGCGGTCCAGTTCGTCCACGCCGGTGCGCAGGAAAGCCGCTGTTGTGGCGTCGACGTCGGCGATCGGGCGGGCGGGTTCAAGGACGGTGGTGGCCGCCGTCGTCCGGGCGACGGCAGTGCCGGTCTCCTCTACGGTGCCCCATGCCTGGCATTCGCCGCATCGGCCCACCCACTTAGCGGTCGTCCAGCCGCATTCGGCGCATTTGTAACCGGGCGCCTTGGGTCCCCGGGAAGTCTTCGTAGCCATTGGTCAACAGTATCGGGGACCAGTGACAAATCCCTGGGCCCAGGGGCAACACGCGGGGCCGCCACCCGCTACAGCGGGGGAAGGATGTCCCGGGCTTCCTTGGAATCCACGCCGGCGGCCTCGAGCAGGTCCACCATGAGCGGGCGGAAGAGCATGACCACCGTTTCGCCCTCGAGCCGGTGGACGTCCAGCAACCGCGGATGCAGGCGCCCGGCGATCTCCCGCAGCTCGGACCGGGCCGTGCGAAGGTGGGTGCGGCGCGCGCCGTCGTGGACCTCCGCCAGGCCCAGCGACAGCTCGTCGACGGCGGCGGCCGTCTCCTGCAGCACCTCGGCGATGTTCTGCGTGGCCTCGTCCGAGAGCGCCGCATGGTTGATGGCGCTGGTCAGGCGGCGGGCAAAGACCCGGCTGTTGCGCAGCGCGAGGTCGAGGTAGTCCAGCGACTGCTCCATCTGGTCCAGTTCCTCCCGGTGCCGCCGGTAGGCAGGGGCCAGAGTGGCCACTTCGCCGGAGGCGCGCAGCGACTGGCGCATGGCGTCGACGAGGGGCTGGCAGTTCCGCCCCCGGATCAGGGCATGCCAGGCCTGGGTGGAGTCGCTGTAGCTCAGCGCCGACGCGCATTCCCGCAACACCTCGGCGAGCTCGTGCAGCAGCTTCTTGACGTCGTTGCGGGGCTCACGGCGCGGGTCCCTGGGAACGAGGACAGTCATCAGCAGTGCGAACACCCCGCCCACGACCGCGTCGATGCTGCGGGTAAACGGCCCTCCGACCGGCGCCGGCAGGAGGACGACGAGCACCGACTGCAGGCCGAGCTGGGTGGTGAAGATGGTCCCGCTGTCCAGGAACCGGGCCAGCAGGATGGAGAACAGCAGAACGACGGCGGCCTGCCAGATTCCCGAGCCCAGCCAGTGCAGCAGCAGATCCCCGACCACAATGCCGAGCGTGCAGCCCAGGCCCACCTCGATGACGCGGCGCAGCCGGGGATCGCGGGAAAAGCCAAGGGCAATGAGTGAGGACGTGGCGGCAAACAACGGGCCGGAGTGGCCCAGGATGTATTCGGCGAACGCGTAGGCGCTGACGGCGCACGTGGTCATCTGGATGGCCGGACCAAGGGAGTTCTTGCTGCGGACAATGCCGGTGCGGACCCGGCCGCGCAGGAATCGTGCGCTTGCGGAAAATCCAGTCTCGGCGGCCATGCCCTCCAGTCTATTTGCTGCCCAAGGACCGCCACGGCCGATACGACTGTGACTCACAGAACACAATGGCTGGCCGGCAGATGTAAGCCATTAGCCCGACGTCGTTAACCGGCTGTTCACTTTGGACCGCCATTCTCTTCATCTGAGGCACCTACCTTCGGTAAAGGTACAAACCGTACGCATCCCTGCGCTGGTCCTCTCCGGCCATGCACGCAAAGCCCTGGAAGGGGTACATCTAAGTGAAGGCACTCCGCTTCGGCCGCAACGCGGCTATCGCAGTTATCGCCGCCGGCGCCCTCGCGCTGACCGCTTGCGGTTCGGATAACGCAACCAACACGGCCCAGACCGCTGCGCCGTCCGCCTCGGGCCCCGCGGTCACCGGCACTCTGACCGGCATTGGTTCTTCCGCCCAGGGCGCCGCCATGGACGTCTGGAAGACCAACTTCGCGTCAGCGAACCAGGGTGCCACTGTGCAGTACTCCCCGGACGGCTCCGGCGCCGGCCGCAAGGCGATCCTCGACGGCTCGGCCCAGTTCGCCGGCTCCGACGCCTATCTCAAAGATGAGGAGCTCGCCAGCTCCAAGACCCAGTGCGGTCCCGACGGCGCCATCGACCTCCCGGTCTACATTTCCCCGATCGCCGTGGCGTTCAACCTGCCCGGCATTACGGATCTGAAGCTCGATGCCGCGACCATCGCCAAGATCTTCCGCGGCCAGGTCGCCAACTGGAACGACCCCGCCATCGCGGCCCTGAACCCGGGCGTTACGCTGCCGAACCTCAAGGTCACCCCGGTGAACCGCTCGGATGACTCCGGCACCACCTCGAACTTCACCGACTACCTGTCCGCCGTCGCCCCCGAGGTCTGGACCGATAAGGCATCCGGCGTCTGGCCCGCCAGCCTGAAGGGCGAGAACGCCAAGGGCACCTCCGGCGTCGTCAAGACCGTCACCGACACCTCCGGTGCCGTGACCTACGCCGACGACTCCGCTGTCAGCGGCAAGCTCGGTACCGCGCAGGTCAAGGTGGGCGACTCGTTCACGAAGATCTCCGCCGACGCCGCTTCCAAGGCAGTCGATGCCGGCAAGCCGGTTGAGGGCCGCAGCCCCAACGACCTCGCCATCAAGCTGGACCGGAAGACCACGGTCGCGGGCGCCTACCCGATCGTCCTGGTGTCCTACCACATCGTCTGCACCAGCTATGACACGAAGGCCACGGCCGATCTGGTCAAGGCCTTCGTCAACTACGCAGCCTCCGACGCCGGCCAGAAGGCCGCCGCCGAGTCGGCCAAGTCGGCACCGCTGTCCAAGGCCCTCCAGGACAAGGTGAAGACGGCCCTCGAAGCTGTCAAGGCCAAGGCCTAGGGATCCGCTGCGCCGCAAGGCATAGTGAAAGCATCACCCTGACAAAGGTTCCCTGCTCCGAAAACGGACGCCACCGGCGGCCGCTACGGGGCAGGGAACCGACCCGTTTGTTCGAACCATCAAGTTTTGCCGGCACCGGCTGCGCAGGCCTCCGCAGCCGGCGTCCGGACCCCATCCAAACCGAAGGACCGTGAAGTGACCACCACCTCCCTGACCAAGTCCCGGGGCGCAGGCCACGCCGGTGACAAAGTCTTTTCCGCCGCCACCTTGGCAGCAGGGTGTCTGATCCTCGTCGTGCTCTTCGGCGTGGCGCTGTTCCTGGTCATCCAGGCCATCCCGGCCCTGGTTGCCCCGGCCGACAAGATCCAGGGCGGCGAAGGATTCTTCACCTACATCTGGCCGCTGGTCATAGGCACCCTCATCGCCGCCGTGATCGCACTGGTGATTGCCACCCCGATCGCCATCGGCGTTGCGCTGTTTATTTCCCACTACGCCCCGCGCAGGCTCGCCGCCGGCCTGGGCTACGTGGTGGACCTGCTGGCCGCCATCCCCTCCGTGGTCTACGGCGCCTGGGGCGTTGCGGTCCTCGCCCAGGGAGTCTCCCCGGCCTATAACTGGCTGGCCAATAACATGGGGTGGCTGCCGATCTTCCAGGGCCCGGCCTCGGCCACGGGCAAAACCATCCTGACGGCGGGCATCGTGCTGGCCGTCATGGTCCTGCCGATCATCACCTCCCTGAGCCGCGAAATCTTCCTGCAGACCCCCAAGCTGCATGAAGAGGCTGCGCTGGCTCTCGGTGCCACCCGCTGGGAGATGATCCGGATGACCGTGCTGCCCTTCGGCCGGCCCGGAATCATCAGCGCCGTGATGCTGGGACTGGGCCGGGCCCTTGGCGAGACCATGGCCGTGGCGTTGGTGCTGTCCTCCGGGGCCCTGACCGCCAGCCTGATCCAGAGCGGCAACCAGACCATCGCCGCCGAAATCGCGCTGAACTTCCCCGAGGCCAGCGGGCTGAAAGTCAACACCTTGATCGCCGCCGGCCTGGTGCTGTTCGTCATCACCCTCGGCGTGAACATGATCGCGCGCGGGATCATTACCCGGCACAAAGAATTCTCGGGAGCCAACTAAATGACCTCCACCCTGACCCCGGTCCGGAAGCGATCGGCCCTCACCAAGGGCCAGCTTCCAAAGCCCGCACCCTACATCGTCCTGGCCGTCGCCCTGATCCTCGGCGCCGCCGTCCTCGCGCTGATCGGCTTCAACGCCTTCGGCTGGGGAGTCGTCTCCGCGGTCCTCTTCGCCGTCGGGCTGGTGGGCTGGAGCTTCGTTGTGGAAGGCGCCCGCAAAGCCAAGGACAAGCTGGCCACGTGCCTCGTTGTGGGTTCCTTCCTGGTTGCCCTGCTGCCCCTGTTTTCAGTGATCTGGACCGTGCTGGTGAACGGGCTCCCGGGACTCCTGGACCCCGGCTTCCTCACCACATCCATGAACGGCGTCACCGGCGCCTTCGACAACAAGACCGTCGAGGAAGGCGCCCCCTTGCTGGGCGGCATCTACCACGCGCTCATGGGCACCCTGCTGATCACGATCCTTGCGACCCTCATCTCGGTCCCGGTGGGCCTGCTGACCGCGATCTACCTCGTGGAATACGGCGAGGACCGCGCGCTGGCCCGGGCCATCACCTTCTTCGTGGACGTCATGACCGGCATCCCCTCGATTGTCGCCGGTCTATTCGCCGCAGCCGCCTTCTTTGCGCTGGTCGGCCCCGGCACCAAAACAGGTGCCGTCGCCGCCGTCGCCCTCTCCGTGCTGATGATCCCCGTCGTGGTCCGCTCCAGCGAGGAAATGCTCAAGATTGTCCCGAACGAACTCCGCGAGGCCGCCTACGCCCTCGGCGTCCGCAAGTGGCGGACCATCCTCAAGGTGGTTCTTCCGACGGCGATCTCCGGCATCGCCTCCGGCATCACCCTCGCGATCGCCCGCGTGATCGGCGAAACCGCGCCGATCCTGGTCACCGCCGGCTTCGCGACTACCATCAACACCAACGTGTTCAGCGGCTGGATGGCCTCGCTGCCCACGTTCATCTACACCCAGATCTTGAACCCCACCTCCCCGTCCAACCCGGATCCGTCCTCCGAACGGGCCTGGGGCGCTGCCCTGGTGCTCATCATCTTGGTGATGCTGCTCAATCTCGGCGCTCGCCTGATTGCCCGCATGTTCGCCCCCAAGGCCGGCCGCTAGGCCCACGCCGCGCCCGCCACTCAAAGCACCAGCAAGTGAAGGAACACCATGTCTAAGCGCATCGACGTCAAGGACCTGAACGTCTACTACAGCAAATTCCTGGCCGTCGAAGACGTCAACATCAACATCGACGCCAAGTCCGTCACGGCCTTCATCGGCCCGTCGGGCTGTGGCAAGTCCACCTTCCTGCGCACCCTGAACCGCATGCACGAGGTCATCCCCGGGGCTCGGGTTGAGGGCGAAGTGCTGCTGGACGGGGACAACCTGTACGGCACAGGCGTTGACCCGGTCACGGTCCGCTCGCAGATCGGCATGGTGTTCCAGCGCCCCAACCCGTTCCCCACGATGTCCATCCGGGACAACGTGCTGGCCGGCGTGAAGCTGAACAACAAGAAAATCTCCAAGGGCGAGGCAGACGTCCTGGTGGAGCGCTCCCTGCAGGGCGCGAACCTGTGGAACGAGGTCAAGGACCGCCTGACCAAGCCCGGCTCAGGCCTGTCCGGCGGGCAGCAGCAACGCCTGTGCATCGCCCGTGCCATTGCCGTTGAACCGCAGGTGATCCTCATGGACGAGCCCTGCTCCGCCTTGGACCCGATCTCGACGCTGGCAATTGAGGACCTCATCAATGAGCTCAAGGACCAGTACACGGTGGTGATCGTGACCCACAACATGCAGCAGGCGGCGCGCGTGTCGGACAAGACGGCCTTCTTCAACATCGCCGGTACCGGCAAGCCGGGCAAACTGATCGAGTTCGGCGACACCCCGACCATCTTCAGCAACCCGACTGAGAAGGCCACCGAGGACTACGTCTCCGGCCGCTTCGGATAACCCGCGCCGCACAGAGGAGAGTCAGAGCACTGTGGTGGGAGATGTTCCTGACGTCCCCGCCTCCTGAAGTGCTGCTGGCAGCAGGTCCTGACTCCCGGAGACTTCGGCTCATCTTCTCTGCCACTCGCCAGCTGGCCGAGCCCCTCGCTCGGATCCTTGACACCATCCACGAGCGGGCGAATAGTTCGGCATAGGGATTCGTTGAAGGGCGTGCAGGTGAAGGATCTTTCCAAGCCCTCGCTGGCGGTTGTTCTGGGAGCGGCTTTTTGTCTGGCTGCGTGTGGTGCTCCAGGCAGTGATGCCCAACCGGGACCGCCCTCTGCGAACGGAACGACCCAAGCTCAGAAGCCAGTCCGCATCGTCACCGATCCTGTATATACAGGATCGGCCAGTGGCGAGCTGACCAACATTGCGGACAAGGTCAACGAGTACGTCACTGCCTACCCCGACACATTTTCAGGGGCCTACTTCTCTGCGGACTCCTCCAAACTATTCGTAGGGGTTTCCAAACCTTCCGACACCGCCGCCAAAGGGCTCGAAGAGCTGGCCAAGAAGCAGGATCCGGGCCACAAGCAGATTGTCCTGGTGGACGCCCAATGGTCCTGGTCCAAACTCGACTCGGTTAGAGAGATCCTTGTAAAGAAGTACATGGGGAGGGACAAGGTGGCTATCCAGTCTGTAGGACTAAACACAGCTCTGGACGCAGTTGTAGTAGGAGTTCTCAGACAATCGGACATCCCGCTACGGGACAATCCGACCGTGATCGAAATCGCCCACCAATACGGGGACGTTGTCGTGTTCAGGGAAACATCCCGAATAGGCGACGCCAGTAGGGGCTGACGTGTCTGTAGGAACCCCTGCTACCGTCCTGCGAGCGGCGAGAGGGCCAGCTGCAGGACGAACGCCGCGGCGGCGCAGGCAACCGGCGTCAGGACCCAGAACGCCAGGATGCGGATCACCAACAGGCGGTCGGTGCCCGGAAAGCTTTGGTTGGCGCCGGCGCCGAGCGTTGCTGCCGTCACCGTATGGGTGGTGGAGACCGGCCAGTGCAGCCCGATCGCGCCGACGAGCAGCATCACCGAGCTGTACATCTGGGCGACAAATCCCCGGATCGGGTCGATCCGGGTCAGCCGGTGGCCGATCGTGTAGGAGATCCGCCAGCCGCCCGCCAGCGTCCCCGCCGACAGCAGGAGGGCCGTCAGCAGGGCGACCCACACCGGCACTGAACCGCCGTCGGAGAGCCCGGCCGCCAGCAGCGCCAGAACCACCACCAGGGATGTGCGCTGGCCGTCCTGCAGCCCGTGCCCGAAGGCAACGGCCCCCGCGGCGACGGCCTGCGCCATCCTGGACCGGGTATTGACGACGTTCGGGGGCGTGTACCGCGCGGCCCAGCTGGCCGGCCAGGTCAGCAGGTACGCCCCGACGTAGGCGATCACCGGCGAGACCAGCAGCGGGAGCGCCACCTGGTACAACAGCGACGCGTCGACGCCGGTGACGGGATTGCCCCCGATGGCGACGCTCGCGACCCCGGCCCCGGCGAGCCCGCCGACCAGGGCGTGCGTGGAGGACGCCGGGATGCCGCGCCACCACAGGTAGAGGCCCCACAGAATGGCGCTGAGCAGTCCCGCGAGGAGGATGGTGAGGCCGTTCGTGCCGGCCGGCAGCGTCAGCCAAGCCTGGCTGACGGCCAGCACCAGGGCGGCACTCAGCCCGGCACCGATGAAGTTGAACAGGCTGGCCAGCAACACCGCCACCGTTGGGGTGAGCGCCCGCGTCCGCACGGCCAGGGCCACCGAGGAGGAAGCGTCCCGGAAACCGTTGAGGAAAGCGAAGGCCCCGGCGCTCACCAGCACCAGGGCCAGGATGAATTGCATCACGTCAGGATTCCTTGACGATGATGCTGCCCACCTGGGTGGCTATCCGGCGCATGTCCTTCGTGACATCCACCAGCTGGTTCGCGATGTCGCGGTGGCGCGCGTACGTCATCGCCTTCATTTCCTGGAGCATGTCCGCGACCCAGACCCGGTGCGTGCGTTCGGCACGTTTGGCCAGGCGCAGGATCTCGATCCAGTAGTCCTCAAGGTCATCCAGGTTGTCCAGCTTCCGCATGGCCTCAACGGTGAGTTCGGCCTGCCTGCTGATGATTTCAAGCTGGTCCGCCGCGCGCTTGGACAGCCGCTCCAGCTTGTAGAGGGACACGAGCTCGGCGGCGGCGTCGAGTTTCTCCAGCGCCTCGTTGAGGTACCGGGACAGCGCGTACATGTCCTCGCGGGGCAGGGGATTGACGAAGCTGGTCCGCATGTGGGTCAGGAGGGCGAAGTGCAGCTCCGCCGATTTGGCCTCGTGATTGTGCATGTCCTCTACGAGCCGGGCATGCTCGCTGGCCGGGGCCCCGAGGATCTCCGAGAGCGTTCCGGTGGCCACCACGATCTGGCGCGCCATCTGGGCAAGCAGGTTCAGTCCGGCGGACTCCTGCGGAAACAGGCGCAGCTTCACGGGGTGTCACCGGTCTTCCGAGGAGAGTGTCGCGGGTGCAGCCGGCCGTCCGTGTGACTTGACGGTGGCCTGCGCATGGCCCTTACTTTACCGTCCGACGTCGCTGGCTCGTGCGCAGGCAACGCGTTTGTCCCATAACCCAGGGGGCTCGGTGCAAAGAGGCACAAAAAATGGTGCCGAACCGGATACGCCTCTCGGCGGTAGGCCGCTCTAGGCGGCTAAATGTTGAAGCCCGGGGGTTTCGCGGCTCGGCACCGCTTTTAGTTTTCTACGTCGGTTCATTCAAGTCAACATTGACAGGGGGCCCCGGCCGTGCGTTCCCGGGTGGCGCCTGGCCGCCATCCGCGGCGTCGCAGCCGCCCGGGCGCCCCGCCTAATCGAGTTCGCCGAGCCGCCACGCGTTGGCGGCGTGCTCAAGGTCCTCCGCCGTCTTGACCAGCAGGTGGGAGCTGCGGGTGAGCTTGCTGGCATGGACTTCGTTGCTGTGCTCGGCCCCGTCGGCCAGGGTCGCCTGGCCCAGGGCCACCACCCGGCAGAACGCCGCGGAACGTTCAAGCGCAACGTCGAAATCACCGTCGAACGCGCCGGAGAGGATCGCGTCGGCCATGGTTTTCATCTCGTCCGCGCCCGGCGGTTCAGCGGCACCGGCCACCACATGCGACACCTGGGCCGTGTCCTTTCCGGCCCTGAAATAGACGGAGATCCGCTCCGGATCCTGGATGGTGGCGGCCCGCAATGCGTACAGCCGCCACAGCGCGCCGGGCAGCGACCGCGCCGGGCTTTCGGCCCACATTTCGGCGATCGCCTCCAGGCCCTGCTCGTCGGCAAGCTTCACCAGCCGTCTGGTCACCTTGGGGTCGTCGCTGTCACGGCCCCGGCGCACCAACGCCTGGGCGGCAAGATGGGCCGCCTCCGAGACGCGGGCGGGATCGGCCCCGCCGGCGAACGGCTCAAAGTCGATCGGCGCGAAGGGTTTCGGCTTGTGGTGCCGCGGGCCGGGGACGCTGGATCCTGCGTGCTCGTTCATCCCACCACGCTACTCCTGTGCCGCCAGGGAATCGAGGACGGCCTGCCCCGTGCAGCCGATCAAGACCTGGGCCTGTGCGGGCGGAGTCCTAAGCCGGGCCAGGTCTGGGGTACAGTGTTAACGTTCAGAAATGGACTGGGCTGAAACGCGCCGTCGCCACGGATTTATCCGCTGCTTCGGAGCTATCAGTTGGGGCCTTTAGCTCAGTTGGTAGAGCATCGGACTTTTAATCCGTGGGTCGTGGGTTCGATCCCCACAGGGCCCACTCTTTTAGCGAAGAGTGGAACACCCCGGTTTCCTGGCAGCAGGGACCGGGGTTTTTTGTGTCCGCTGCCGGCTGGCTGACGTCAAAACAGGCCTGCCGGCGCCGGATTGTTCGGCTGGCTAGATACCTGTTCGGCTAGGATTGCCGGATGGATTCCCACGGTGCGCCGCCCTCCGGAAACTTGGATGGCCGTGAGGGCGGGCTGGATGCCGCCGCGGCCGTCCTGCAGGCCCTCCGGGAGTACGGGACGTCGGAGGCGGCGACGAGGCGGTCCTCCCGCGACTCGATGGGAATGGGTGAGACCGACCTCCTGGCTCTGCGTTACCTGCTGCGTGCCGAAGCGAGCGGCGAGCGGGTCGGCCCCAAGGATCTCAGCCGCGTCCTGGGCATCACCACCGCTTCAACTACCTCCCTGATCGACCGCCTGGTGGCCAGCGGGAACGTCCGGCGCGAGCCGCATCCCACCGACAGGCGCTCGCTCGTCATCGTGCCGACGGTCGCCACCGATTCCGACGTCCGCGCGGCTCTCGGCCAGATGCACAGGCGGATGATGGACGTGGCCGAGTCGATGAGCGCTGACGAGGCCCGGGTGGTCATTTCGTTTCTGCGCCGGATGGGTTCGGCCATGCGCGATGAGCACCGTCCGCATGGCGCGCCGTCTGGGAAAGCGGGATCAGCCGGCGCGTCAAGCTAGTTAGCCAGTCTAATTATATGTATGCTTACTACTTGGTTTTTTGATCTGAACTGTTCGACTTCAACTGAGAGTAGGCATCGTGGCTGAAACCCTAACCGTTGCCGGGGAACCCTGTGATGAGCCTCCGCTTCGGGAGCCGGCGGCGCTGGCGCTGCTTGAAGCGACCGGAACCTTCGGGGATCCGACCCTGCCGGACCCGATGTTCCCTGATCCAATGTTCCCGCCCATGACGCTGCCGCAAATGATGCTCCCGAACGCGGTGGTCCGGGAAGTGGTCCGGCCCTGGGTGCCGGAAAACAGGGTCCCGGTGCACTGCGGATCACGCATGGAGTGGCGCTCGCCGGAGCCGGTCGCGATGGCATCCTTCTCGTTCGAGCCTGCGGGCCAGCCCGTGGCGCTCCCGCCGGTCTGGTGCTGCCGGTGCGGATTCCAGGTGGACGGCATTGACCAGCCTGCCGCGGTGTTAGCCGGCTCCTGACAGAGCCGCTGGCTCGCCCCGCGGCCGCTCGCCGCTCAGTCCCGCAGGGCAGGCCCGCTTCGAGCTGGCACCAGCGCGGTCGGGGACGCCACGCGCAGGCGGTCCGTGGGTTCGCCCGGCAGCCCGGTTCCCGGGTCGAGCGGGAACGTCACGATGTCGCCGGACCGTTCGTGGGCCACGTGGAGCCATCCGGCCCGGACCAGGTGGTGCCTGGGCCAGTCGCCGCCGCTGGGAACGTCGGCCAGCGGGCGCAGCGCCGCGCCGTCGGCCGCCACCTCCAGCGCAGTGACCCGGTTCGTGCCACGGACGCCAACGTAGGCGTGCCGAGCGTCGGCTGCCAGGGCGATTTCGGCCGCCGAATCTCCCCGCAGCGCCCCGCCCGCAGTGGCCGGTCCGACGAAAACGACCTCGAAGTCCCCGGAGTCCGCCGACTTCCGGGCCACCGCCACCTCCACGGAATACTCGGTCACCACAAAGACGTTCCCGCCCGGGTGCTGGACCAGGTGTCGGGGGCCGCTGCCCTGAGGCAGGACGACCTCATGGTCGAGAGCCAGCCCCAGCCCCGGCGCCGGTCCGCGGCGGACAGTCCAGATCCGCAGCAGGTCGTGGCCGAGGTCGGTGGTCATCACCCGGCCGTCGGCCAGCATGAGCGCGGCATGGGCGCGGCTGGGCCGGCGTTCCGCGCCGGGCGCATCACCGTGGGGGTCGCGGGAGGGGGCCGCGGCTGCCCGGTCCAGGATGCCGCCGTCGCCGTCGAGCTCGTAGAACAGCACTTGGCCGTCGCCCCAGCAGCAGACTACGAGGAAGCGGCCGGAAGGTTCCCGGCGACATGGCAGGGCGCCTCCCCGGCCGACCATGCCCGACCGGCGGGCTCGAGGCCAAACCCGACCGAATGGCGGTAGGCCCGCACCGTCCCGGCCTGCTCGGCCACGGCGTACACCACCGGAAGTGAGGGGTGGACGGCCAGGAAGGACGGGGAGTCTGCCGCCGCCGCGTCACCGAGCCACCGCAGGGCGCCCTCTGCCGTCGCCGTGATTGCGCCGATTCCCGTCGCGCTGCCGCCGGAGTCCGCCGTGTAGGAGCCGGTCCAGATGAGGTCGTGTCCAGGGAAGGATGCCATGATGACATCCTGCCAGCCACGGCTCGTTTACCTCCACCAGGCGCCGCCTGCGCCTGCCTTGGGTAGCATGGGGAGTCCGAGCAGCTGCAGCACGAGGAGGTGGGTCCCGTTCACGTCAGTCCAGAACAGGTGCCCTCCCTGCGCTGCCGGCCCGCCAGCCGGGGCTAGCCCACTTGGGGACGTCTGGGAACAGAACGGAAGGCGCTCCCATGCCAGTACTCCGCCAGCATTCCCCGCACCAGCATGCCGCGCACGAGACCCTCACGGCCAGGCTTAGGGCAGCCGGTTGCGTTTTCGCCGAAGACGAAGCCCGCCTGCTGATGGACGCGGCCAGGACACCCGAGGATCTCGAGGCCATGGCCGGCCGGAGGGTTGCCGGCCTGCCCCTTGAACACATTCTGGGCTGGGCGGAATTCTTTGGACTCCGCATCGCCGTCGCTGCCGGAGTCTTCGTGCCGCGGCGACGAACCGAATTCCTCGTCCGGCAGGCGGCTGCGCTCCTGGACGCGTGGCGCCAGGAGGCGGGCGGGGCTCGCCGTCCCGCACCTGTCGTCGTCGATCTTTGCTGCGGGTCCGGTGCCGTCGGGGCGGCGCTTGCCGTGCGCTGCGGACCCGTCGAACTCCACGGCGCCGACGTCGACCCCGCAGCCGTGCGCTGTGCGCGCCGCAACATTGTGCCCTTGGGCGGGGCCGCCCACGAAGGCGATCTCTATGATCCGCTGCCGCCGGAACTCCGAGGCAGCGTCCGGGTGTTGGCCGTCAACGCCCCCTACGTTCCGTCGGCGCAGATCGGCACCATGCCGCAGGAGGCACGCGTGCATGAGCCCCGGGCCTGCCTCGACGGCGGCCCCGACGGGCTGGACCTGCAGCGCCGGATAGCCGCCGGTGCGCCGCAATGGCTGGCGCCCGGCGGCCACATGCTGATCGAAACCAGCCGTCGGCAGGCTGCAGAGACAGCCGCGATTCTTCGGTGCCACGGACTGACGGCCCGGGTGTTGCGGTCGGAAAAGCTGGGCGCCACGGTGGTGGCCGGCCGGCTGGTCTCTCCAGACTAGGGGCGGCGACGCCGGCCGCCCAGGCCAAGCGGCCGGCGCCTCCGGCCTAGTAAGGGCGGATATCCGGATCGATATGAGTGGCAGGGCTGGCCGGGTCGGGAACGGCTGGCGGCGTTTTTTCCGCCGCGGATCCGCCGGTGGCGTTTGGCTGGCTGGCGTCGCGGTGAACGGCGGAACTGATCACGGTCCCTGCCCGGCGGGCGGCTTCGGTGAGCTGCTCGGAGACCTCGGGTGCCTTGTCCTTGACCGCGCCGGCTGCCGCCGCGACCTTGTCCTGGACAGGCTTGCTCTGCCAGAGTTCCGTGCTGCGGGCCTTGAGCTTTTCATAGGCTGCGCGGCCGGACCGTGAGCCCAGGACGTAGCCCGCGGCCAGCCCGACGCCGAGAAGAAGTTTGCCCTTCATTCTGTGCTCCTGTTCCTTGAAGACGTAAGTGAATAATAGACGTTCTTGAGAATGAGCGCGCGGCCCGGAATATACGGTCTTGATGCCGCCGCGGCCCGCGGGAATTGTGCGAAAAAGCCGGCCCCGGGAAAACCCGGGACCGGCTTCCGGTCTCGCTCCGCGTTAGCGAACCGAGCGCCGGGAGATCATGCCGTAAACGAGCAGGACGATGATCGCACCGCCGATGGCCAGCAGCCAGGTCGACAGCGAGAAGAACTCGTTGATGCCCACGTGGAACAGCGCATTGCCAATGAACCCACCCAGGAGGGCGCCGACGACGCCCAGAATCAGGGTGATCAAAATGCCACCGCCCTGACGTCCCGGCAGGATTGCCTTAGCAATTGCTCCAGCGATGAGGCCCAGAATCAGAAATGCGAAAAAGCCCATTTTATCGTTCCTTCTTCTTCATTGAGGAGGCACCCGGATCCCGGGTGCGCTTCATCCTTCTGCCCCAATACTAATCATGCTTAGTATCAAAGTTCCACCCGGCTCTCCGCAGGTTTCCTGGGCGCGCGGCTAAAGTCGGCGAATTTCCCGGGCCATTTCACGCTCATTTCACCGGGATTCATGCGGTCGACACGGCGTCGGCATGAGTGATCAGCCGCGGACTACCAGGCGTAGTCTTCGGGCGCGGTTCGGTGGCCAGGGAAAATCTCGTCGAGACGCTTGAGCGCATCGGCGTCGAGCCTTAATTTGTGGGCCTTGATGGCGGCCTGGAGCTGCTCCAGGGTGCGCGGGCCGATGATCGGAGCGGTGACTGCAGGCTGGTGGAGCAGCCACGCCAGTGCCACGTCGCCAGGTTCCTGGCCAAGTTCATCGGTGAAATCCTCGAACCGCCGGATCTGCTTTTGGTGCGCCTTGAGTGCCTCGAGCGCGCGCCCGGCGGTGCGGCGGACGCCGGCATCCTCCTTCTTCAACACCCCGCCCAGCAGTCCGCCATGTAGCGGCGACCACGGAAGGAGCCCCAGCCCATACTTCTGCGCGGCAGGAACAACTTCCAATTCCACGTTCCGGGTCAGCAGATTGTAGATCGACTGTTCGCTGACCAGCCCGTTGTAGTTGCGGCGGGCGGCCGATTCCTGGGCGCGGGCAATGTGCCAGCCGGCGAAGTTGCTGCTGCCGGTGTACAGTATTTTGCCTTGCTGGAGGGCCACTTCGATGGCCTGCCAGATCTCCTCCCACGGCGTGTTTCGGTCCACGTGATGGAACTGGTAGAGATCGATGTAGTCCGTCTGCAGCCGCTTCAGGCTGCCGTCGAGTGCCCGGCGGATGTGCAGGGCCGAGAGTTTGGACTCGTTGGGCCTGTCCGTCATGGTGCCGAACAGCTTGGTGGCGAGCACCGTGCGCTCCCGACGCTCGCCGCCCTGGGCGAACCAGTTGCCGAGTATTTCCTCGGTCCACCCGCGGTGGCTCGAACCGCCGTAGACATTGGCGGTGTCAACGAAGTTGATTCCTGCAGCCTGTGCGGTGTCCAGGATTTCGAAGGCCTCCGCCTGCCCGGTCTGCGGACCAAAGTTCATGGTGCCCAAACACAGGCGTGAGACGGTGAGGCCGGAGCGGCCCAGATGCGTGTAGCGCATGAAGCGCTCCTCTCCGCCCTGACCTCCTCCGTCCTGACGTGTCGTGGGTTCCCTCCGGCGGCGGATCGGCGTGCGTCGCTCCGGAGGCCGGTATCAGCGCTCCAGGCGGAAGCCGAGCTTGATGGTGACCTGCCAGTCGGCGACCTGCCCGTTTTCAAGGTGGCCGCGGATTTCCTTGACCTCGAACCAGTCAAGGTTCCGGAGGGTCTTGGCGGCCTCGGCAACGCCGTTCCGGACGGCCGCATCGACGCCCTCGTTCGAGGTTCCGACAATTTCAGAAATGCTGTAAGTGTGATTAGACAACTTCGCTCCTCGTGATCGCCATCGATGCCCGGCTGCGGGCCGTTCCTGCAGACTAGCCGACGGAACCCGGCCGGACTAGAGGTGCTGGACCCCGGGTCCCGGGCGGCGGGCCGGGCAGCGGGCGCTTGGCCTGCCGGGGCAGGGTGTCGGCCCGGGGCCTGATCCGGCTCACCATCCAGGGCAGCATGTAATGGGCCATCCACGCGAGGTCTCCGGCCCGGGCTTCGCGCCAGTTTCCGGGCGGCATGGGACGGGGCTCGAGTGGCCGCAGGCGGTGCGGCACGTTAAGCGTGTCCAGGACCATGGCCGCAATAGTGTGGTGTCCCAGCGGCGAGAAGTGGAGACGGTCCGGATCCCACATCCGCGGATCGGTCAGTTGCCGCAGTGCCCACAAGTCGGCGATGACGCTGTGGTGCCGGGCGGCGATGACGCGGATGTTTTCGTTAAAAACCGCGACCTTTCCCCGGACGTGCCCGAGCACGGCGGTCTCGCCCCAGTCCGGCCCGGTGAACAGGACCACGGTCGCCCCGGTAGCCGAGAGCGCCGCCACGGCGTCGTCGAGGGTGGCGACGAGCCGGTCGGGATCGCCGCGGTGGAACAGGAGGTCGTTCCCGCCTGCGGAGAGGGTGACGAGGTCCGGCTTCAGGTTCAGGGCCGGTCCGAGTTGCTGTTCGAGGATGTCGCGCATGACCAGGCCGCTGATGGCCAGGTTTGCGTAGCCGAAATCGCCGCGGCCCTCGCCAAGTTCCTCGGCAACGCGGTCCGCCCATCCTCGCATGCCGCCCGGGCTCAGCGGCTCCGGGTCTCCGACGCCCGCCGTAAAGGAATCCCCCATGGCGACGTAGCGGTTCCAGGGAGCTGAACGCCTGTCTGCAGGCCCTCGCGCGGAACTCCGATCCCCGGGTTGCCACAGCCCCGCGGCGGGGAGTTTGGCGCCGGTATGGTCGGCGTCCGGTTCAAGGAACCTGGCGGCGTTCACATGAACAGAAATACGCCGATAATGCATGCCGCGCTAGGTACTTATGCCCCTAGTGAACCGCGGCGGCGGATCCCCGAGCGCACCCGCGTCAGGCAGTACCTTGGGCCAGGACGTAGGTCTTCAGGTCCTCAAGGGTCTGCTGCATGTGCGCATCCATGGCGTCGCGGGCGCGGTGCGGGTCGCGTGAGGCCAAGGCGTCCACGATGTTCTGGTGGTGCCCGATGGCATGCTCCTGGATGTCGGGCACTTTGGACGTCTCCGTTCGCCGCTTCTCCAGGACACGGTGCAGCGGCTCGAACAACGCGGCGACGAAGACGTTCTCCGAGGCCTGCAGAATGACGTCGTGGAAGGCGAGGTCTGCCTCGACGAAGGCCGCCAGATCGTTGCGGTCGTGCGCCAGTCGCATCCGTTCCACGTGCCCGCGCAGCACCTGGAGGTCCGGATCTGGCATCCGTCCGGCGGCCAATTCGCAGGCGCCGCTCTCCAGCATCCGGCGCAGCTCAATGAGCTGAATGGCGGCCGAGGCGTCGTTGGTTCCTTCCGAGGCCGCCCGCAGTACGGCGTCAAGGGAACCCCATCGGGTCACCGGGTTCACGAACGTGCCGCGGCCCCGTTCCACGCTCAGGATCCGCTGGGCTTCGAGGGTCTTCATGGCCTCGCGCACGGTCATCCGGCTGACTTCGTGCCGGGAACTGAGCTCCAGTTCGCCGGGGACGCTCGCGCCGGGCGGGAATTCGCCCGCAATGATCCGGTCCAGCAGTTCGTCGGCCACAACGCCGACCAGCGATTTCCTAGCCAATTCTCCCCGTCCAGCGACTCCGCTTTGACTGATGTCCTGCCAGAGGCGGCGCCTGCCGGCGCGCTCCCTGAGGGCCAAGTCTACTTGCGCGTCCTTGTGCCATATGACACACTAGCACCGAATATAAGATGTCTGACATCTTACATTTAGACCGTTGCGGCGGCTCCCCACAGAACCGCGGCTTTCCACCGATAGATCCCACACAATGGAGTGAATAGTGCCCCTCGAAGCAGACGTGCTGGCCGCCTTCCCGGCGGAAGTACAGATCCCCGCCCGGCTCGTGGCAGACAGCGTGGCGGCCTCGTCCGAGGCATCCCCGCGCGTCCTGGTAGTGCTCGACGACGACCCCACCGGCACGCAGTCCGTGGCGAACCTGCCCGTGTTGACCCGCTGGGAAGTGCCGGACTTCGCCTGGGCCTTCGCCCTCGAAGCCGACGGACAGCACCCCCGCGCCGTCTACGTGCTGACCAACACCCGCAGCCTGGACCCGGCAGAGGCGGCGGCCCGCAACGAGGAAATCGTCCGGAACGCCCTCGCCGCCGCATCAGCCGCCGGAACGGCTGAGGGAGGACTGCGGCTCAGCTTCGTCAGCCGAAGCGATTCCACTCTCCGTGGCCATTTCCCGCTCGAGCCGGACGTCATTGCCGCCACAGTCACCGCCGTCAACGGCGAGGCGACGGACGGGGTCGTGATTGTTCCCGCGTTCCCCGACGCCGGACGCGTGACGATCGGCGGCGTGCACTTCACCCGCGGCACGGGCGAGAACGCCGGGAAGCTCACGCCGGTGGCCGACACCGAATTCGCCCGCGACGCCAGCTTCGGCTTCGCCAATTCGGAGATGGCCAAGTACGTGGAAGAGAAGTCGCAGGGCCGGTTCCCCGCGGACTCGGTGATCGTGCTGGACCTGAACATAATCCGCGCCTCCGCCGATCCGCAGATCTCCGCCAAGGCCATCGCCGACGCCATCGACGCAGCCACGAACTCCACCCCGATCGTGGCCGATATCGTCACCGAAAACGATCTCCGTGCCCTGTCACTGGGGCTGGAGGAAGCAGAGCGCCGCGGCAAAAAGCTGCTCTACCGCGTCGGGCCGCCGTTCGTCCGCGCCCGGATCGGCCAGGAAATCCGCAGCGAACTGACCGGCGAAGAGGCCTACGCCGGCAACACCCCCTCGGAGGCCGGCGGCCTCATCGTGGTCGGCTCACACGTTGGCGTCACCACCCGTCAGCTCAACGCCCTCACCGAGCAGCACAGCGCGGCACGGATCGTGGAGATCGACGTCGAGAAACTTCTCGGCGACAACGCAGCGGGATACCTCGATGAGACCGTTGATGCGGTTGTCGCGGCCCTTCGCGGTGGTGACGTGATCGTCCACACGAGCCGGCTGCTGATCAAGACGGACGACGCCGCGGCCAGCCTGAAGATCGCCCGCACGGTCTCCGCCGCCGTCGTCGCAGTGGTGAACCGCACCCTCAAGACCTTCCCGCCCCGCTTCGTGATCGCCAAGGGCGGCATCACGTCCTCGGACGTCGCCGCGCACGGCCTGGAAATCCGGCACGCGATTGTCCGCGGCCCCATGCTGCCGGGCATCGTCAGCCTCTGGGAACCCGTGGACGGCCCGGCCAAGGGCATCCCGTACATCGTTTTCGCCGGCAACGTGGGCGATGACCAGTCCCTTGCAGATGTCACGCGCAAGCTCAGCAACACTTTCTAATTCCCACCGGCTCCCAGCCTTCGCAAGTCCCCGCCGGCTCCCAGCCTTCGCAAGTCCCCGCCGGCGTGGGCCCACCTACCCAAGCTTCACGCCTGCCCTCAAGCCACCCGACACCTCATTCGATGGAGAACACCATGACCAGCAACTACACCGTCACCGTCCTGGGCCTCGGCGCCATGGGCCTGCCCATGGCCACCCGCCTGGCAAGCCAGCTCACCGTCCACGGCTTCGACATCGCCGAGCCGCGCCTGAAGCTGGCTGAAGCGGCCGGCATCCGCACGTTCGGCTCCGCCCGGGAAGCCTCCAAGGGCGCCGACGCCCTGCTGCTGGCGGTGCGCAACGGCGAGCAGCTGGGCGATGTCCTCTTCGGCGAGAATGGCGTGGCCTCCGTGCTGGAGCCCGGCGCCGTCGTCATCCTGGGCAGCACCGTGGGCACCGAAGCCATCCCGGCCACCGTCCAGCGTCTGGCCGAATACGGCGTCGAGCTCGTGGACGCGCCGCTGTCCGGCGGCCCTAAGCGTGCCGGCGAAGGCGATCTGCTGATCGTTGTGGGCGCTTCTCCGGAGGCGCAGGAAAAGGCCCGCCCCGCCTTGGAACTGCTGGCCTCCACCCTGACCGTGGTGGGCGACAAGCCCGGCGACGGCCAGGCTCTCAAGACCGTCAACCAGCTCCTGTGCGGCGTTCACATCGCCGCCGCCGCCGAGGCCCTGGCCCTGGCCGACGCCCTGGGCCTGGACCAGGAGAAGACCCTGGCCGCTCTCGAAGCCGGTGCCGCAGGTTCGTTCATGCTCTCCAACCGCGGCCCGCGCATCCTCGAGGCCTACACCGAGGACGGCGCCGAGGTGCTCAGCCGCCTGGACATCTTCGTCAAGGACATGGGCATTGTTGGCAAGGCCACCCGCGCGGCCGGCCTCGCCGCCCCCGTTGCTGCGGCCGCCGAGCAGCTGTACCTCTTGGGCCAGGCCCAGGGCCTGGCCGCCGCCGACGACTCCGCCGTCATCAAGGTCGTCGCCCCCGCCAAGCGCACCGCCTAAGACAGAAATTCCGCGTGCCGACGACGGCGGCCCTCCGCCGTCGTCGGACCACCTTCACACCTTCCTGCCTGAGACCTTCCCGGTCTGAGAGCTATCCCGTCTGAGGAGACAGCCCGTAATGACCCCCCTGCTCAATTCCCTGATGGCGCGCGCCGCCGACGCGCCCGTCATCAAGCCCGCCGTGGAGCTGGGAACTCCGCTGCTGCTGACCATCGCGGCTGCCGGCGTGGCCCTGCTGCTGCTGATGATCATCCGCTTCAAGATCCAGGCCTTCGTCGCCCTGCTGACCGTCAGCATCCTGGTGGCCGTGGCCGCGCAGATCCCGCTCAAGGACGTTTTCACCGTTGTGGCCAACGGGGTGGGAAGCACCATGGGCAAGGTGGCCCTCCTGATCGCCCTCGGCGCCATCCTCGGCCGGATGATCGAGGTCTCCGGCGGCGTGCAGTCCCTCGCCGACCACTTCACCGCCAAGCTCGGCGCCCGGCGGGTGGCCGTGGCCCTCACTGCCGTCGGCTTCCTCGTCGCGGTTCCGGTGTTCTTCGAAGTCGGCGTGATCGTCCTGGTGCCGATCGTTTACGCCTTCGCCAAGATCGCCAAGGTCCATCCGGTGAAATTCGGCCTGCCCATGGCCGGCATCATGCTGGCCATCCATGTGGCCGTGCCCCCGCACCCGGGGATCGTTGCCGGCGCCGGCGTGCTGGGTGCTGACATCGGACTGATCGCCCTGATCTCGCTGACGATCTGCGTGCCCCTCGGTTTCCTGTCCTACTGGGTTGCGTCCATCATGAACCGCAAGACCTACGAGCTGCTGCCGTCCGTCAAGAAGCAGGTGGACGAGTTCGGCTCCGGCACCCTGGTCCGCGTCGGTCACGAGGGCCCGGGCAGCAAAGCCGTCGCGCCGCCCCGGCCTGGAATGATCATCTTCCTCATCGCCACCCCGATCGCACTGATCCTCCTTGGCACAATCGGCACCCTGGTCATCGACAAGAACGACTTCTGGTACGGCGTCGCTGCCTTCGTCGGCAACCCCGTGTTCGCCCTCCTCGTCGCCGTCGCGCTCTCCTTCTTCCTGCTGGCCGTCCGCCGGCAGTGGTCGCTCGTGGAAACCGGCGAGATCTTCGAAGGCGCACTCCCGCCGATTGCCTCCATCCTCATGGTCGTTGCAGCAGGCGGCGTATTTGGCAGCGTCCTGCAGGTGAGCGGAATCGGCAAGGCCCTTTCCGAGTCCCTTGACACCCTGGGCGTGCCGTTGCTGCTGCTGGGCTTCATCATCTCGCTGGCCCTCCGCGCCGCGCAGGGCTCCGCCACCGTCGCGATCGTCACCACGGCCGGCCTGCTCTCCTCGGCCGTGGCCGGCGGCGGATACTCGCCGGCGCAGATTGCTGTGATCACGATCGCCATCGGCTTCGGCGCCCTCGGCCTTTCGCACGTGACCGACGCCGGCTTCTGGGTGGTGGTGCGTTACTACGGCCTGACCGTCGCCGATGGCCTCCGGACCTGGACCGTGCTCACCACCGTGCTGGGCCTGGCAGGCTTCGCCCTGACGTTTGTGGCCTGGATGCTGGTAGGGGGACTGAGCGCCTGATGCGGACCCGACTCGACACCCTGGTCACCTCCGCCCTGCAGCAGGGCGCCGCCGTGCCCGCCTTCACCTGCTACGACTTCACCACCGCGCTGGCGGTCGTGGCGGCCGCCGAGGCGGCGGGCCGCGGCGCCATCCTGCTCGTCGCGCCGAAGACGGCGGCCACACCCAACGGGCTGCGGCTGATCGCCGCGCTCCGCGGACTCGCCGACGCCGCCGCCGTCCCGGTCGCGGTGCAGCTGGACCACGCCGCCGACCTGCGGGTGATCGGCGAAGCCGTCAGCGCCGGGGCAGACTCGGTGCTGGTGGACGGATCCGCACTGCCCTACGAGGACAACATCGCCCTGGTCCGCGACGCCCGCGCTGCCCTCGCCGCGCAGGGGAGCGCCGACGTCGTTATTGAAGCCGAACTCGGCGGACTTGCCGGCGACGAGGACCGGGCCTTCGGGACCGACGCCGCTGGCGACGTCGCAGGCAACACGAACGAACCGGCCGGCCTGACCGACTCCGCCCAGGTGGAGGACTTTGTGGCCCGCACGGGTGCGCAGCTGCTCGCCGTGGCCGTGGGCAACGTCCACGGAAAGTACAAGGGGGAGCCCCGGCTGCGCTGGGATGTGCTGCAGGACATCGCCGTGCGGACCCGGATCCCGCTGGTCCTGCACGGGGCCTCTGGCATCCCGGCTGAAGAACTGGTCAAGGCCGCTTCCATGAACGTGGGCAAGGTTAACTTCAATACCGAGCTGCGGACCGGCGTTTTGACGGTCCTAGAGGAACAGACCGCCGCCCACCGGGCCGACGGCGAGAACCTCCAGGCGCTGCTGGGCCTCTGGGATACCTCCGCGAGGACCTTCGCGGCCAGCGCCCTGGCGACGCTTTCCCGCTAGGGACGGCTAGCGACAGCCAAAGGCACCACACACGGACCCGGGCCCTTCTAACTCAGGAGGACCCGGGTCCTCCTGCTCTGGCCGACGGGCGTCGCCGGGCCGACAATGGAGGCATCACAGCCAGGCTTCCTAGGGGGCGCCATGGTTCCACAGCAGCGGGCAGCCGGCGGGCCACCTCCCGTGCCGG
Organism: Arthrobacter sp. NPDC058192; assembly: GCF_042883665.1. NCBI lineage: Bacteria > Bacillati > Actinomycetota > Actinomycetes > Micrococcales > Micrococcaceae > Arthrobacter > Arthrobacter sp. NPDC058192. Next base: position 121,840 of record NZ_JBHVVJ010000010.1, read on the forward strand.
ACCGCGACCCGGTGATCGACCTTGCCCGGTTCTTCTGCCTGGCGTTGGTGGTAGTGGGGCACACCATGATGGTGAGCCCGGTGCTCCATCCCGACGGCACCGTCACGTCCGAAAACACCTTGGGCGACCAGCGCTGGTTTGAGCCGGTTGTGTGGGTCCTGCAGATCATGCCGCTGTTCTTTGTGGCCGGCGGGATCACAGGCCTGCAGTCCTGGCGGCGGCTGCGTGCCAGGGGCGGCACGGCCCTGTACTTCATGCAGGGCCGGCTGCTGCGCCTGATCCGTCCGGCCGCCGTCCTGCTGGCCGTCATGTTCACCGGCCTGTCGGTGGCCCTGCTCGCAGGCGTTGACCCCCAGGTCATCCAGTTGCTCACCAGCGGCGCCGGGATGCCGCTGTGGTTCCTCGCCGCGTACCTGGCCGCGCAACTCAACCTGCCCTGGCTGGCGGTCCTGCACGACCGCGCGCCGTGGCTGACCCTGGCCGGGCTCACCGCCCTCGTGGTGACGGTCGATTGCCTGCGGGGCGTGCTGCCGCCGCTGGCCTACCTGAACATGGTGTTCGTCTGGTGTGCCGTGCAGCAGCTCGGGTTCATCGTGGCGGACGGCCGGCAGCTGAAACCGGGGCGTCCGGCATTGCTGGGCGTGATGGCCGCCAGCAACGCGCTGCTGGGTCTGCTAGTCCTGCTCGGGCTGTACTCCGGAAACATGCTGGTGAACCTCAACCCGCCCAACTTGCCCTTGCTGCTTCTGGGCATCTCGCAGGCCGCTGCCCTCCAGCTGTTCCGCCCGGCGCTGTGCCGGATCGCATCCGTGGCCTGGGTACGGCGGTTCGTGGGCGTGGCCGGACGGCGGTCCATGACTGTGTATCTGTGGCACCTGCCCCTGCTCGCGGCGATGTCCGGGATGCTGCTGCTGACCAACTTCCCCCAGCCCGCCGGGGGAACCGCGGCCTGGTGGTGGGGGCGGCCCCTTGTGCTGATGTGCGTGGTCGCCCTGCTGCTGCCGGTTGTGGCGCTGTTCGGCAGGCTGGAGGAGCGGACGACGTCGTATGATCCTCCGGCGGGGCGCCCGGCGGCCGCCGTGCTGCTGGCCGCCGTCGCCGTCTTTGTCCCGGCGGTCGACGCGGTGTTCAACGGACTCACCCTCGGTCTGCTGGGCGGGGGCGCTGCGTGCTTCGCGCTCGCCGTCGCTTTGTTGGCGCGGATTCCGGTCCGTCACGCGCCGCGGACAGCCCGGTCCGGCGGATCAGAACCGCCATTGCCACACCCGCCATTAAGTGCCAATGTCGAACCATGACGGAGAACTCGGCAGCCACGGAAGACACCTTCAGCCCGGACGTCGCCACCACGCGGAACGACGAGCTGCACCGCTATGAGCTCCATGTCGGCGGCAAGCTCGCCGTCCAGGTGCGCTTCATCGACAGGCCGGGCCACATCGACTTCATCCACACGGACACAGCCCCGCAGTTCCAGGGCCAGGGGCTTGGCAAGGTGCTGGCGCACTTTGCCCTTGACGATGTCGTGGCATCGGGCAAACGGATCATTCCGAACTGTCCTTTCATGCACCGTTACCTGCGCCGCCATGAGACGTACCACCAGTACGTGGACTGGCCGGACCAGGTGCCGGAGGGCGCCTAAGCCCCTCCGCCGGCGGGCCGGCACTGCCGGTACGCGCGGGCATCCGCGACCAGCTTGTGAGCCGGTCGACAACCTCGTAAGGTTTGAGCAGAGTTATGCAGCTGGCTCTTGGACAGGCCCCCCTTTTGGAGAACCATGAACCACAAACTTCGCGTGCTTGTCCGGATGGATGTTGATCCCGCACATGTCACCCTCGAAATCACCGGCTGCGTGACCCAGTCTGATTCAGCGACCCTCATGCATATCGTGCGCCGCGCCTGCCGCCTCGAGGCGGGGGCGGAGGTAGTGATCGACCTCCACGGCGCCTCCCACCTGGACCCCGAAGTGCTCCTAGACCTCCGCCGGCTCGTGGACTCCAAACCCCTGCCGATCGCTGACGCCGGGGATGCCGCACTGGCCGCGCCGTTCCGCCTGGTGCTGGACGAGCCAGCCGTCCTGCCAATCTGCCTTCTGCACGTAGGCGCCGACGGTGAAGTTCTGCATGTTGCCGCCGAGGGTGAAGTCCTCCCCGGACTTGACGTGGCGCCGGACTCCGCAGTGGGCTTCGGCCCGGTTGCTGCCGATAGCGCGCTGGTGGCGGAAGCCGGCGTCCCTGACCTTGACAGCATCAACGGGCTGGCCCTCTCGGAGTACTTCGAGGGCGCGCTGGATCCGGCGGCCACGGTCCGGGCCCTCTCTGACACTGCGCTGTGCCAGCTCGCCGACGCCCTGTACCGGCACCTGGACACCAGCACCCCTTCTTTTGGGGCGCACACCTGGTACGAACTGGCCGCCGAGGAGCTCCAGAACCGCCACCTGACGGGCGGGGACGGTCCGGAGGAAGACGAATTGTCGCCGGACACGGCGGTGGCCTGAGCCCGGCCGCGGCTACGCTGTCGGTATGAACCCCCACGCAGCCTCGACGCCGGGTACCACCGCTCTGATCACGGGCGCCACAGCCGGCATTGGCGCCGAATTCGCCCGCCAGCTGGCCGAACAGGGCCACCGGGTGGTCCTCGTCGCCCGCGACGCCGGGCGCCTCGCCGCGCATGCGGCGGAACTGGAGAACCGCTACGGCGGCGCGGCGGAGACGATCGCCGCGGACCTGACCGACGACGCCGGGGTCGCCGCCGTCGTCGCCCGCCTCACCGATCCCGCTCGACCGGTGGAAATCCTGGTCAACAACGCGGGGATCGGCCTGTTGAAGTCCTTCGAGGACAACGACATAGCGGACGAGAAAAAGCACCTGAAGCTGCACGTGGAGGCCGCCATGGAGCTCACCCATGCCGCCCTGCAGGGCATGCTCGCGCGCCAGTCCGGCAGGATCATCAACGTGGCCAGCGTGGCGGCGTTCCTGCCGCGCGGGACGTACTCGGCCGCGAAGGCGTGGCTGCTGAGTTTCTCGCGCTCGGCCAACATGCTGTACAAGGCGCGCGGCGTGCAGGTCACTGCCGTGTGCCCGGGATTCACCCATACCGAATTCCACGACCGGATGGGCATGGACAAGACGGTGGCGCCGCGCTGGATGTGGCTGGACGCCCGGCAGGTGGTCAGCGAGGGACTGGCGGACAACGCCAAGGGCAAGGCCGTCTCGATCCCCAGCCGGCGCTACAAGGTCCTGACCTCGGTGACCCGGGTGCTTCCTGCGCGGCTCGTGGCCGGGCCGCCGAGGCGCGCAAAGCAGGCGGGCACTTAGCCGCGAAGCCTACGTCCGGGCGGCCGTGCGCCTGCGCCTGACCAGCACCACCACCAGGATCCCGACGCCGGCGCCCACCAGCGTTTCGACGGCCCGTTCGGCTATGAGGAGGTGCGGGTCGGTTGGTGGCCGCTGCCGCTGAGCACCCCGACGCTCCCGGCGGCACCGACGGCGGACATGTAGCGGAGGGCGTGAAGGCGCGCCGCCCGCCGGCGTGCCCCGCGCAGCGCCGCGACCTCGCGCCGCCAGCCGCGCCGCCACGTGCCTCCCCGGAACCAGCCGCCAAAGCCGACCATGATCGAGCACGCGGCAGATCCGGCGGCGATGAGAACGGCGGCGGGCCAGGGCGCGGCGGCTGGGACGGACGCGCACGCGCCGAGGGCGAGGATCCCGAAAAACGGGCCGGCGGGTCTCAGGGTGGTGCTGTCCGCGAACAGCGACCCCGCGCCGGCAAACAGGGCTTCCACACCCACCAGCACCCATGAATCGACGTGATGGGCGGCGAGGAAGACGCCGACGCCTACGCCCATCACAAGGCTGCTCCGCTTGTCTGGAATTTACGTTTCTGGGGTTTCTGGCAGGGGTCCGGACACGCCTGAGGCCTGCTCCGCGGACTTCCCCGAGGGGTAAGCATACGGAACAGGCCTCAAAAGGGCGGGGCTGTGTTACGAAGTCTGGCGACTCCTAGCGGCTGTTGCTTAGGCGCCGGCGGGGACTGTCCCGGCCGGGCCGCGCCCTGTCGCGGGATCTGCTGCCTGCGGAACCAGGGGCATGTCCATGTGCTCGAGGTCGATCAACGGGTTCTCATCCTGGGTGGCGACCAGCTCGCGGGCCTCGGCTTGGGTGTCCACGCTCGGCATCGAGCCAGGCAGCGGCATCTGGGCGGATTCCTTGAGGAAGTAGATCGCTACCGCGCCGATCGCCGAGGTGGCCATCAGGTAGTAGGCCGGCATCATGTCGTTGCCGGTGGCATTGATGAGGGCGGCAACGATGAACGGCGCGGTGCCGCCGAAGATGGCCACCGAGAAGTTGTAGGCGATGCCCATGGCGCCGTAGCGGCTGGCGGTCGGGAACTGTGCCGGCAGGGCCGAGGCCAGATTGGCGACGTAGAACGTCACGGGGAAGGCCACCAGGGAAAGGCCGGCCAGCGTGGACCAGATTTCGCCGATGCCGATCAGCAGGAACGCGGGGGTGGCCAGGACGACGGTGCTGATGGCGCCGATCCACAGCACGGGGCGGCGGCCGATCCGGTCAGAGAGCTTGCCGGTCAGCGGGATGCAGAGGCTCATGATGACCAGCACGGGGATGGTCAGCAAGGTGCCGTGCAGTTCGTCGAAGCCCTTGGACTCGGTCAGGTATGTCGGCATGTAGGAGGTCAGCGCGTAGCCGGCCGTGTTGGCCGCCGCGACCAGGATCATCGCGACAATGATGGAGCGCCAGTAGGCCTTCACGATGCCCACCGGGCCCTTGGAGGCTGCTGCGTCCGCGGCGGCGGCGTCCTTGGTGAGGTTTTCTTGGGCATCCAGAGTGGCCTGGAACTGCGGCGACTCCTCGATCTTGTTCCGGAAGTAGATGGCAACCAGGCCAAGCGGGCCGGCGATGAGGAACGGGAGGCGCCAGCCCCACTGCTCCATGGTGTCCTGGCCGAGGGTCAGCTGCAGCACCGAGACGAGGGCGGCGCCAAGGGCGAAGCCGAGGTAGCTGCCCATGTCCAGGAAGCTGGCGAAGAATCCGCGCCGTTTGTCCGGGGCGTACTCGCTGACGAAGGTCGTCGCGCCGGCGTATTCGCCGCCGGTGGAGAAGCCCTGGACGAGTTTGAGGAGGACCAGCAGCACCGCGGCCCAGATGCCGATCTGGGCATAACCGGGCAGGAGACCGACTGCGAAGGTGCTGGCCGCCATGATCATCAGGGTAGCGGCGAGAACCTTCTGCCGGCCCACCTTGTCGCCGAGCCAGCCGAACACGACGCCGCCGAGGGGGCGGGCGATGAAGGTGGCGGCGAAGGTTCCCAAGAGGAACAGGGTCTGGACGGACTTGTCCGCCTCCGGCAGGAACACCGGTCCCATGGTGGTGATCAGGTAGCCGAACACGCCGACGTCGTACCATTCCATGGTGTTGCCAACAATGGTGCCGCTGACGGCTTTTTTGAGCATGGGCTGGTCGACGACGTTCACGTCGGACTCACGGAGTCGACGACGGCGTAGCTTTGGTTTTCTTGCACCCTTGGGTGCGCTTTGGTTGGTTCCGCTGGCGTGCAAAACGCCTGCTGAAGAGTCGGTCGTGCTTCGGTCCGTGGGCATTTGGGCCACTCCTGGGGAGGTCATTTGCTTGCGACTTGTGGCTGCCCCGCTCCGGGCAGGCCTTCAATTTTACGGGATCTCTCTGGAGTTTCCGATTTTCGTGCCGTATTATCCGGGATTTTCGGTGCGTTTTGGCGCTGATCCGGCGGATACTTTTGCCGTGTCCTGCCGCGCGGTTACTGGGAATCGGCGCCACCAGCGGTGGTGCGGCCAAAATTTTCCGCAGGAACCCCGGACAGCACACACTTTTGGGGAGGATCCGGCCTCCTGAAGGTCCGCCGGCGGCCCACTACAGACATCTCATCCCAGCAGTCCTAGGATGGATGGACACTTCGTTTCACAGCTCTCATTTGCAGCGCTCCTGTGCGGCGCTCTTTTACAGCGGCGGTTTGCAGCGGAAAGGAAGATCATGGCGGAGCATCAGTTCGGAGGAGAAGTCCAGCCCGAGGTCGCGAGCCATCTGGCGCAGTCCATGGCTGAAGCGCCCGGTCCGGAGCTGGGCCGGGTTCTCCCGTCCGCGGCCCAGGGGCAGCAATGGCCGGACGGCAGCGGCAAACACCGTCATCCCAAGGACCGCGACACAGCCCGCGGGCGGCAGGGGCAGCAGGTGGCGGCGGCGGCGACGCACCGGCAGAGCCGTCCGCAGATGCCACACCACGATTAGCGGCCTGCGGCCTCTAGGGGGCCGTGGCAGGACCGGCGGCAGGTTCGACGACGACGTCGGACGGCGCCTTATCCAGGCGCCAGCCGCGCCACACGGGGTGCCTGAGTTTCCCGCTGCCGGTCCATTCGCCGAAAGTGACCTCGCCGACGAGTTTGGCGCTTACCCAGTGGGCGTCGGCCGCGTCGGCATGCGGCACGTCCTGGAACGGGGAGGTCTTCCTCGGCAGGGCGTCCAGCTGTTGCCTGAGCTCTTCGAGTTCACGGGTGCTGAAGCCGCTGCCCACCCGGCCCACGTACCGGAGCTTCGCGCCGTCCGGGATGCCCAGCAGCAGCGAGCCCACCGAGCCTTGGCGGCCGCCTTTTCCGGGCCGCCAGCCGCCCACCACCACCTCCTGGGTCCGCTCCACCTTGAGCTTGAGCCATGACCGGCTGCGCTGCCCGACGTACCGGCCGTCCGTGCGCTTGGCCATGATGCCTTCCAGCCCAAGCTCCGCGGCACTCTCAAGGATGTGGGCGGCATCGCCGTCGATGACATCGGAGAGTTCCACCGGGCAGGCTGAGGGGCGGAAGAAGGCATCGAGCCTGCTCCGGCGCTCGCTGAGCCGCAGGCCGCGCAGGTCCTCGCCGGCGTCGGAGAGCAGGTCGAAGAGCATCAGTTTCACCGGGATCGACGCCTGGGCTTTCTCGACGTCGGCGGGCTTGGTGAGTTTCATCCGGCCCTGCAGCAGCCCGAAATCGGACCGGCCGCCGTGGCCGACGGCGATGATCTCGCCGTCGGCCACGAAGTCCTGTTCGGGCCAGCAGGAACGGTCCGTCAGTTCGGGGTAGCTCGCGGACATGTCGTTGCCGTTGCGGCTGATCAGCCGGATTCTGGTGGCGCCGCCCACCACCAGTGCCCTGACGCCGTCCCATTTGAGTTCGTACTGCCAGTCTTTGTCCGGCAGGTCCGCCAGTGTTCCTGAGCTGGCGAGCATGGGGCTGAATTCGGAGTCGTCCCCGGGGGAGGGGGACTTCGCCGTGCCGACTGCCTCCGCGTCCGCCGTGTCACTGTCCGCCGTCTCAGCGGCGCGGCCCGCCTCCGCGTGCCCTTTCCGCGAGCCCTGCGGGTCCATCAGGTGGATGAGCCACTGGTCGTTGCCTTGGCCGGTGTGGATCAAAGCGAACCTGCGCGTACCGCCGAGGCCGCCGTCCTCTTGGCCGGTCAGGGTGGCGATCACTTCCTTGCCGGCGATCCATTTCTCGCATTCGTAGTGGCCACGGTCCCAGATCGTGACCGTGCCGGCGCCGTACTGGCCCTTGGGAATGGTGCCTTCGAAGTCGGCATAGTCCATCGGGTGGTCCTCGGTCTGGACCGCGAGGTGGTTTTTGGTGCGCGTCGTGGGGACGCCCTTGGGCAGCGCCCAGGAGACCAGAACGCCGTCGCGCTCCAGCCGGAAGTCGTAGTGCAGCCGGCTGGCGTGATGTTCCTGGATCACAAACGTTTCCCGCAGGGTCCCGCTGTCCTTCGCGGCCAGATGGCGTTCCGCGGTGAACGGCTCGGGGGTAACTGCCTTGTCCCTTTTGGTGCGGTACAGATCCAGGCGGGGATCGGCGTCGCCCCCGTCGCCGGGCTCCTCCCGGGAACTTTCAGCGCGGGAACCGCCGGGCCGGACGCTGGCGCTTCTTTCTTCCTTGTGGCCGGACCCGTGATCCGCCGCGTGTCCGCCGGTACTCGTGCTCCCGGAGATGGGCGCGAACGGGTCTTTGCCGGCTGCCACGCGTTTCATCACTTCGCGGTAGTCCAGATGCTGCAGGGAAGCGGAACCGAGCTCTCGCCAGGTCCGTGGCGCGGCCACCGTCGGGTGGAGACGGCCGCGCAGCGAATACGGCACGATGGTGGTTTTGGCGGCGTTGTTCTGGCTCCAGTCCACGAGCACCTTGCCGGTGCGGAGCGTCTTTTTCATGTCGCTGACAGCAAGATCCGGGTGGTCGGCTTCCAGGGCGCGCGCCAGTTCGTGCGCGAAGTCGGAGACCTGGTCCGAACTCTGGGACCCGTCGAGGGCGGCATAGAGGTGGATGCCCTTGCTGCCGCTCGTCACGGGCACGGGGTCCAGGCCCACGTCCTGCAGGATGGCGCGGGCCAGCTGGGCGACCTCTACGCACTCCGCCAGCCCTGCGCCCTCCCCAGGGTCCAGGTCCAGGACCAGCCGGTCCGGCGGCAGCGCATTCCCGTGCGAGTCGACCCGCCACTGCGGGACGTGGATTTCCAGGGCGGCGATCTGGGCAAGCCACGTGAGTGTGGCGGGGTCATTGACCAGGGGGTACTGGATGGTCCGTTCTTTGTGCGTGATGGAGGCGCGGGGCACCCATCCCGGGGCCGAATGGTCGAGATTTTTCTGGAAGAACATTTCTCCGGGGGCGTCGGCGGTCCCGACGCCGTGGACCCAGCGCTTCCGGGTGGCCGGCCGGTTCCGGGCGGCCGGAATGAGCACCGGTGCCACCGCGGCATAGTAGGCGAGGATGTCGGCCTTGGTGGTGCCCGTCTCCGGATACATGATTTTTTCCAGATTCGTGAGCACCAGTTCGCGTCCGTCAACGCGGACACGTTCCTTACCCTTGGGCAAAACCCTTCACCTCCGTGCAACTGTGATGTTCACTTGATCCATGAGAGCCATCTGGAAAGGTGCCATAGCGTTCGGGCTGGTCAACGTGCCGGTCAAGGTCTACAGCGCCACGGAGGACCACGACATCAGCCTGCACCAGGTCCACAACGAGGACGGCGGGCGGATCCGCTACCAGCGCCGCTGCGAGGTCTGCAGCAAGATCGTTGACTACGAGGACATCGACAAGGCGTATGAGGACGACGGCCGCACGGTGGTCCTGACCCGTGATGAGCTCAAATCGATTCCGGCGGAGAACAGCCACGAAATCGAGGTGGTGCAGTTCGTACCGGTCGACCAGCTCGATCCGATGATGTTCGAGAAGAGCTATTACCTTGAACCGGACTCCAAGTCGCCGAAGGCGTACGTGCTCTTGCGCCGCGCCCTGGAGGACACGGAGCGGGTGGCGATCGTCCAGTTCGCGCTGCGGGACAAGACCCGGCTCGGCGCGTTGCGGATCCGCGACGAGGTCTTGGTGCTGCAGTCGCTGCTGTGGGCCGACGAGGTGCGCGAAGCCAGCTTCCCGGCCCTCGACACCTCGATCCGCATCTCCGCCCAGGAACGCGAAATGTCCGCGGCCCTGGTGGATTCGATGGCTTCCGATTTTGAGCCGGACCAATTCACGGACGAATACCAGGAGCAGCTGCGCCAGCTCATCGACGCGAAGCTGGAGAAGGGCGAGTCGCTGGACACCGAGGAGACTTTCGGCGTTCAGGCCGAGGCGGGCGAAGGCGAGGTCATCGACCTCATGGAGGCCCTCAAACGCAGCATCGCGAAGAAGCGGGGCGGAGCAGACGCCGAGCCGGACGAGGAGGCCGCTCCGGCAACTGCCAAGGCGCCGGCCAAAGCTCCCGCGAAGGCGGCCGCGTCCAAGGCCCCTGCGGCCAAGTCCGGCGCCGCCAGGTCCACAGCCGCTGCCAAGACGTCCACTGCGAAGACCTCCGCCGCCAAGACGACTGCGGCCAAGACCACTGCGGCCAAGACGACTGCCAGGAAGGCCCCGGCTGCCAAGACCACTGCCGCCAAGACGGCGGCGGCCAAATCCCCGGCCGCCAGGACCCCTGCCGCGAAACCGGCCCGGAAGGGTGCGTGAGGCGGGACGCCGGCCAGCGCCGTCGACCACGGTGATCAGGAATTCCGCAGGGCGGAGATGAGTTCGCTCTTCTTCTTCGCCGAATAACCCTTGAGGCCGATTTCCTTGGCCCGCGCCCTGAGTTCCGGAACCGTCCAAGCCTCATAGTCGCCGGCGTGGCCGCCCTTGCGGCCGACCGCCGAACGGCCGCGCTTAGCGGCGGCGTTGGAAATCCGGGCAGCTTTTTGTTTCGATGCGCCGTCCTCGACGAGCTTCTCGTAGAGTTCGGGGTCCTTGATACTGGGGCTCTCGGAGCCGCGGGGCTCACCCTTCTTTGTCGGCATGGCTACTTCGGCCCCCGCTCGCCGGACGCCTTGGCGATCGCGTCTTCGGCGAAGGCACCACCGACCGCAATGGCCACCTGCACGCCGAAGTCGATGCTTTCCTGCACACTTGCCACGGGCTTGTCTCCTTTGGCTCGGGACGCTTGCGTATCACCACTCAACCGGTGGGGCCGGGGATTCCAACCTATCGGCGCCCCTGAGCCGTGACAAGCATTCACCCGCTCAGCAGACGCGCGGCCCGGTCCCCGAGCTTTTGCTGCTGTTCCGGGCCGAGGCTGTCAGGCCGGGAAACGCCGCAGGCCCGGCCGCATCCCCAAGGGGTGCGTCCGGGCCCGCGGTGTTTTCGGTGCTGCTATTCGGCGTCGTGGTCCGTCTCAAGGATCTGCACGAGGCGGTCCAGGGCGGCGTCGGCGCCTTCGCCCTCGGCACGCAACACCACGACTTCACCGTGAGAAGCGCCCAGGCTCATCAGCGACAGGATGCTGGCGGCGTCCATGGCCTCGTCCTCCGGCTCGCCCAGGCGGGCAATCGTGATGTCGAGGTCGTCGAACTCGCCGGCAGCCTCGGCGAAGATGGCGGCCGGGCGGGCGTGGAGGCCAACGCGGCTGGCAATGGTGGCGTTACGTTCGGTCATTTCTGCTCCTTGAAGTCAGCTGGGGTGTTTGGTGGCTGGGAATGGGTGGTTTGAAGATACGTCCTGGTGGACTCAGGCGGCTACGGGAACGGTCTCCACCGTATCAACCGGCTTCTTGACTGCCCAGCGCTTGAGCCCGATCACGGCGAAAGCGCTCACGACGGTACCGGCCGCGATGGCGACGACGAACATCAGGAAGTTGTCGATCGCGAAGAAGACGAAGATTCCGCCGTGCGGGGCCTTCGATCCCACTCCCGCTGCCATCGAGATTGCACCGGTCACGGCGCCGCCGAGCATGGAGGCGGGGATGACGCGGAACGGGTCGGCGGCGGCGAACGGGATGGCGCCTTCGGAGATGAAGGAGGCACCCAGCAGCCAGGCGGCCTTGCCGTTTTCAATCTCGGCCAGGCTGAAGAGCCGCCGGTTCAGTACGGTCGCGGCCAGCGCCATGGCCAGCGGCGGGACCATGCCGGCGGCCATGACGGCCGCCATGATCTGGTACGGCGCCTGGTTGGTGAGGGAGGCCGCTCCCAGGCCGGCGACGGCGAAGGAGTAGGCAACCTTGTTGACCGGGCCGCCGAGGTCGAAGCACATCATCAGGCCCAGGATGACGCCCAGGGCGATTGCACTGGCACCGGTGAGGCTGGATAGCCAGTTGTTCAGCCCGACGGTGACTGCGGCGACATAGCGGCCCAGGAAAACGAAGAGCAGGCCGGAAGCGGCAATGGACGCCACCAGCGGGATAATGACCACCGGCATCAGGCCGCGCAGCCAGCGGGCCACGTTGAGCCTGCCGATCGCGTGTGCCACATAACCGGCGATCAGGCCGCCCACGATGCCGCCCAGGAAGCCTGCGCCCATGAAAACGGCGACGGCGCCGGAAACGAAGCCCGGGGCGATGCCCGGCCGGTCAGCGATGGCGTAGGCGATGTAGCCGGCCAGGGCGGGCACGAGGAAGCCCAGTGACAAAGCACCGATCTTGAAGAACACGGCACCGAGGTAAGCGCCCAGCGGTCCCCATGCCAGTTCCGGATACACGGTGGGCAGGTTCAAGAGGTTGTTGTCCGCCAGGATCTTGTCTGCAAAGGTGGTGATGTTGTAGCCGCCCAGCAGGAAGCCGAGGGCGATCAGCAGACCGCCTCCTGCCACGAACGGAATCATGTAGCTGACGCCCGTGAGCAGCGCCTTCTTCAGTTTCGTGCCAAGGTGCTCGCTCTTTTCCTCGGCGGCCAGCTCGGCCTGCTCCTCGGCGCCGAAGTGGGGCACGCGGTGGGCGTGCGGGTTGTCCGCGGCGGCGATCGCTTCCGCGACCATCTTGTCCGGTTCGTCGATGCCGCGCTTGACCGGAGCGTTGATCACGGGCTTGCCGGCAAAGCGCTCCTTGCCGCGCACGTCCACGTCGACGGCGAAGATCACGGCATCCGCGGCGGCGATGATAGCGGGGTCAAGGGCTTTGGCCCCGGAGGAACCCTGGGTTTCCACCTGCAGGTCCACGCCGGCTTCCTTGGCCGCGGCGACCAGTGAATCGGCTGCCATGTAGGTGTGGGCGATGCCGGTGGGGCAGGCGGTGACGGCGACGAGGCGCTTGGGGCCCTTGCCCTTCGCCGCGCCGTCTCCGGTGTCCGCGCTGGCGGCCGCGGCAGTCACGGGGACGGCGGTTGCCCCGGCGGCGGGTGCGGCCTCGGCCTGGGGTGCGGGCTTGTCCGCCAGCGCGGCTTCGACCAGCTCGACGATCTCCGCCTGGGTGGTCGCCGCGCGCAGGCTGGCGGTGAAGTCCTTCTTGATCAGCGACCGCGCCAGCTTCGAAAGCAGCTTCAGGTGGTCCTGGTCCGCGCCTTCAGGAGCGGCAATGAAGAAGATCAGGTCCGCGGGTCCGTCCTTGGCGCCGAAGTCGACCGGCTGGGACAGCCGCGCCATCGCCAGGGTGGGTTCGGTGACCGCCGTCGAGCGGCAGTGCGGGATCGCAATGCCGCCCGGGACGCCCGTGGCGGTCTTGGATTCCCGGGCGAAGGCGTCGGCGAAGAGGCCCTCGACCTCGGTGGCACGTCCGTTGGCTGCAACTCTGCCTGCCAGGTGCCGGATCACGTGCTCGGGCGAGCTGCCCAGATTCTGGTCGAGCTCGACCAGTTCGGTGGTGATGAGCTGTGTCACTGTCAATCCTTCCGGAGGGCCGTGATGGTTACGGCATCGGGGGTGGTTTGGTCGACTGCCGGGACCGTGGAGCCAGGCAGGGAAGCGGCGGCAGCACCATGGGCCACCGCCTGACGGAGGCAATCAACCGGGGCGGCGCCCTGGCTGGAGGCGAGCAGGTATCCGGCCAGCGAGGAATCGCCGGCACCGACAGTGCTGACCGCGGTGACCGGCGGATGCGTGGCAAGCCACGCGCCGTCGGCCGTTACAAGAACGGCACCCTTGGAACCCAAGGTGGCCAGTACAGCACCCACCCCGGAGCGCACGACGGCGGCGGCGGCAGTTGCTGCAGCCTCCGGGTCCGCTTCAAGCTCCTCAGCGGTTTTGTTCGTGGCGGACCCGGCTGCGGCAGCCAGTTCCGCCAATTCCTCGGCGTTGGGTTTCAAGAGGTCCGGCTTTCCCGAGGCGTCGCCGGAGACCGCTGCGGCGAGAGGTTCGCCGGATGAATCGACGGCGACCCTGGGTGTGGCCTCGCCATCAAACTGCGCACGGAGCCGCCGGGTGACGGTCGTGTAGAAGTCGGCCGGAACTCCGGGCGGGAGCGAGCCGGCCAGGACAACCCAGACGGCCCCGCGGGCCTGGTCCAGCAACAGGCCGATCAGGGCCTCCTGCTGCTCCTGGCTGAGGGCCGGTCCGGGTTCGTTGACCTTGGTGGTGACGCCGCCGGGCTCGGTGAGGGCCACGTTGCTGCGCAGCGGCTCGCCGATCGGGAGGGCCGCGAAGGGCACGTCGGTTGCCCGCAGCCCGGCGAGGACGGGATCGCTCTCGGCGCCGGGGAGGACGGCGATGGTCTTCAGCCCCGAGGCCACGAGGGCGCGGGAGACATTGACGCCCTTGCCGCCGGATTCCTGGCGGACGGAGGTGGCCCGCTGGACCTCCCCGCGGAGGAGCGGGCCCGGCAGGGCTACGGTGCGGTCCAGGCTGGGGTTGGCGGTGAGGGTGACAATCACGCGACCACCACCTCCACTCCGGCGTCCGCGAGGGCGGTGGCAAGTTCCCGGCTGGGTTGCATGTCTGTGATCACAGTGTCCAGATCTTTCAACGAGGCGAACTGGACCAGCGTCTCCGCGTCCAGCTTGGAGGAATCAGCCAGCACCACAATGCGGCGCGCTGAGTGGACGAAGGCAGCCTTGACAGCGGCTTCTTCAGGATCGGGTGTGCTCAGCCCGAAGGCTGCATGGATGCCGTTGGTGCCGATGAAGGCGATGTCCGGGCGGATCCGGCGTGCGGCCTCCACCGTGGACTGGCCGACCGCGGCCTGGGTCAGCCCCCGGACTTTTCCACCGAGCACATGCAGGGCGATGCCGGACTGGCCGGACAGCCTGGAGGCAATCGGCAGGGAGTGGGTGATGACCACGAGTTCGGCGTCGGCTGCCGGGGTGCTGCCCGTCGCGGCGGCTCCGGCGGCCCGGGTGGCGAGGAGCTCGGCCAGGGCCTCGGTGGTGGAGCCGGCGTCGATCAGGATGCTGCCGGCGAGGCCTATAGGAATCAGGGCCAGGGCGGCCTCCGCGATCCGGACTTTTTCGGGCTGCCGCTGGACGGTCCGTTCGAGGATGCTTTCCTCGGTAGTGCTGACGCGGTCCGGGGAAACTGCGCCGCCGTGGACGCGGCGGACGCTGCCGGCGGCCTCCAGGGTGGCGAGGTCGCGGCGGACGGTTTCGGTGGTGATGCTGAAGCGCTCGGCCAGGTCCGTGACACTGGCCCGGCCGCTGGCGTAGATGAGCCCCACGATCAGCTGCTGGCGCTCTTCGGCGAACACTTACCCTCCATTGCGTACTGCGTCGGTCCTGGCTGTTCTCGATTTTTTGTTGCGGATACGCTCCTGCCGTTCCAGTGACTCCGATCACATGAAATGGAATTGCTTGACTTTATCTTTGTTCTTGTTGGTTTGTCAATGAAAAACAACATGAACACAGACTGGGCTGGATTGGTCGGGGGGACATGTCCATTCGACGGGGCCATGCGGGGACATGCGCTGGACGAACGAGTTGACGGGACATGCCCATTCGTCGGACGGGATCCAGGGGGACATGTCCAGCCGTCGGATGGGGTCCAGCGGGACATGTCCAGCCGTTGCGGCGAGGAGTGGGCAGGTGGGAAGCATGTCCCGTGGTTCTCGAATGCGAGGGACATGCCCACTCTTTGGCACGGCATGCGCTGGACATGTCCATTCGTCGGCGGATCACGGGGGACATGTCCACCGGCCGGGCGGCGCAGCGGGAGACATGTCCGGTGGGTCTCCGGTGCGCGCGACATGTCCATTCGTCGGGCGGGGCTAGGGGGGGCATGTCCAGCGGTTGCCTCAAGGGGTGGACAGTTAGGGTCCATGTCCTCTGGCTGTCTGCTGAGAGGGATATGCCCATTCTTTGGCGCGGGCTGTGCGCTACATGTCCATTCCTCGGGTGGCATCTTGGGGTGGAGGGGACATGTCCGGTGGTCCGGCGGGGTGCGCGGGACGTGCTCATCCGTGAGGCCGGATCTTGGGGGTATGTCCGGCTTTGCGGGCGGACGTCGGTCGCACTTCAAAGTCCGGCCCGGCTTTCGGGTCGTGGGGTTTCCGCGCCGTGTGGGCTGCGGCAAATTTTCAGATGCCTGCGTCGCGGCTCTCATTGCGGGTGACGGTCTCGCCGGTGTTCGGGTCTACTACCGTGCGGCTTTCGCTGACGCGGCGCGAGCGGGCGGGGGAGGCCATGACGAGCGACGCAATGAGCCCTATGACACCGACCACCATGAGGATGTAGCCAATCATTGCCTGGTTTACGTTGGGGATCAGCCCCGGGGCGACGGCCCAGGCGAGGATGGCGCCAATAGCGATGAGGAAGATTGCGGAACCGATTCTCATAACGTGCTCCTTGGTGCCTCGGGCGGATGATGATGCGAAGCCTGCTGACCAGTGTCACGCTACAACCCCTCCTTGGCTGTTTCAATGAATCAGCCAAGGAGGAATTTCCACCGTTTTGCGACGTCCGCGGCGTTTTCGAATCGGTGCACCCGCTTCGGACAGTCGCGCCGGGGAGCACGCCCGCACCGTTTTGGGGCGCATGGGCCAGGCAAGGGGGCCGGGGGAGATACGCTTCCGCGGCGGAAGCGCTGGTCGCGGAAAAGTGCCCGCGCAACTACGTCGGGGGACAGGGCGGAAGGCGGTGCTGGATAGGCTGGGCCCATGGAAACGGTCCTCTGGTCGAAACCCGAACACGAACGCGCCGGGACGCCGTTGCTGGTGATGCTGCACGGCTACGGCACTGACGAGTCCCGCATGTCCAAATTGTTCGGTTCCCTGCCGGCCGAGTTCAGCTGCGCCGCCCTGCGTGGACCCAAGGACTTCGGAGGCTACTACGGCTGGTTCGTCCTGGACTACTTCCTGACCCACGACTTTGCCGACGTCATCGCCGCCACGAACGCGGTTTTCGCCTGGATCGAGTCGGTCAAGGCTCGGCACAGCAGCGTCAGCCTGCTCGGGTTTTCCCAGGGGATGGCCATGGCCAGCACGCTGCTGCGGCTCCGGCCGGAACAGTTCCGTGCCGTCGTCGGGCTGTCCGGCTTTGTCCTCGACAACGAACTCCTTGCCATGAGCGAATCGTTTGACGCGCGGCCACCGTTCTTTTGGGGCCGGGACAAGGCAGACGTCGTGATCAATGACGCCGCCACCGAACACACCGCGGACTGGCTACACCAGCACACGCAGCTGACGGCCCGGACCTACCCGGGCATGGGCCACACGATCTCGAAGGCCGAGTTGGTGGACGTCGCCGCGTTCCTGCGCCACTACGTCCTGCGCTAGACCCCAAAAGGCACGGCCCCGACGGCGGACGGCCCCCGACGGCGGCCGCGGCTCCCGCGCGCGGCGTGAACCGGCCGCGGTGTGAACCGGCCGAGCGCGGACCGGTCGACGCCGGACCCCCGGGACCGCCCGAACCCCGGCAATCCTCCATTTGCGCGGAAAAATTGTAAGCGCTTACAATCGACCTCGGCCATGAACAGTGGGCTTACTACTCCAGGGGAAGAAAGGGCTAGGCCCAGTGCTCGAGGCTAAAACTCCGCGCGTGACAATCCAAGATGTCGCAGCGCTCTCCGGACTCTCCATCTGCACCGTCTCCCGGGCGCTGCGGAACCTGCCGAACGTCTCCGAACAGGCCCAGGCCCGGGTTGGCGATGCCGCCGCCAAGCTCGGTTACAAGGCCTCGTCCGCCGCTTCCCGCCTCGCCGGCGGCAGCACCGGATCCGTGGCCATTATCGCCCCCACCGCCACCGCCTGGTTCTTCGCCCAGGCCGTGGAAGCGGCCGAGGAAGTTTTCGCCGACAGCGGGTACGACACCGTGCTGATCAGCCTCCGGAACCGGCCCAGCGTGCAGCAGAAACTCTTCGGCGACCTTGCCGGGCTGTCCCACCGGGTCGACGGCGTGCTTTTGCTCAACATTGCCCTCGATGAGGCCGCGATGGCAGCCCTCGCCGAGTCGGGCCTCGCGGTGGCCAGCGTCGGGATGCACGATGTCCCGTGGGACAACGTGGGCATCGACAACGAGGAAGCCGCCCGGACTGCCACGAACCACCTGTTGGGGCTGGGCCACTGGGACCTCGCGATCCTCGCGGGCAGCGAAACCGGTGCGCCGTCGTTGGTGACCGCCGGCGACCGGCGCAGGGGCTTCGAACGCGCCCTGGCCGAGCACGAACTGACGGTCGACCCGGACCTCGTGATCAACGCCGGATCCAGCATTGAAGGCGGACGCACGGCCATGACGGAACTCGTGGAAAACCGCCGGGTACCGTCCGCGGTTTTCGCCGGCTGCGACGAAACGGCCTTCGGCGCGCTCATGGCCCTGAGGGATCTCGGTTTGTCAGCACCGAAAAACGTGTCCATCATAGGAATAGACGATCATCAGATGAGCTGGTTCCTGGGGCTGACCACAATCGCCCAGCCGGTAGCGGATCAGGGCGCCTTCGCCGCGAACCTGCTAATTGAAAGACTTCACCGCTCGGGACTGCCGAACCCCCCGTCGCAGCACATCCTGGAAACGAAGCTCGTAGAACGCAAGAGCACCCGCCGCCGCCGCTGAGGGCGTGCGGCGCTTCCCCGGGCCGCACGCACCACGCCCGGCCCTGGCGTCCGCAGCCGTGCGCCACACTTCACCCGGCGTCCGCAGACGTGCGCCGGCACTCCACCCAAGCACCAGAACCGCCCGAGCTTCATACGTACTTCGTGCCGCTGCATTGGCTGCCCACCGTCTGAAAGGACCTTGACCATGACCGCAGTTCCCGACACCTCCGGACTCGCCGGTGCGCTCTCCGGCGCGTCCGCCATCCTCTTCGACCTCGACGGCGTCCTGACGCCTACCGCGGTGGTGCACGAGCACGCCTGGCAGCAGCTCTTCGACGGCTACCTGGCCTCGGTCCCGGACGCCGCCCCGTACCGCGAGAGCGACTACTTCGACCACATCGACGGCAAGCCGCGGTTCGACGGCGTCCGGGACTTCCTGGCCTCCCGCGGGATCGTGCTGCCCGAGGGCCCCACGGACGACGACCCCGCACACGACACCGTCCACGGGCTCGGCAACCGCAAGAACAAAGTCTTCAACGACATCGTGGAGTCCGGCGGGGTCCAGCCGTACGAGGGCTCCGTCCGGTTCGTCGACGCCGCGCTGGCTCGCGGACTCAAGCTCGCCGTCGTCTCCTCGTCCCGGAACGCCCCGGCGGTGCTCAAGGCCGCCGGACTGTCCGACTACTTCCCGGTGGTGGTCGACGGCGTGGTCGCCGTCGCTGAGGGGTTGCCCGGCAAGCCCAGCCCGGCCACCTACGAATATGCCGCACGGCTCCTGGACCTGCCCAGCGAGGACTGCGTCGTCGTGGAGGACGCCGTCTCCGGTGTCCAGGCCGGCAGCGCGGGCACCTTCCGTTCGGTGATCGGCGTCGACCGCGGCGCCGGCCGTCAGACGCTCCTCGACGCCGGCGCCACGGTAGTGGTCAACGACCTCGCCGAACTGCTCTAGCTGCCGCTCCCCGCCCACCCGCACCGCATAATCCCGCCCGAAGGAACCCCTGTACCATGGCTCTCATCACCTCGGACCGCGCCCGGTTTCCCAACGACCCCTGGCAGCTGGTCGAGACGGTCCACCTCCCCGGCAATGCCGGCACCCTGGAGACCCTGTTCAGCCTGGGCAACGGGCACCTGGGCATCCGCGGCGCACACTGGGCCGCCGCCGACGCCGACCTCCCCGGCACCTTCATCAACGGCTTCCACGAAACCTGGGACATCAAGCACGCGGAGAACGCGTACGGTTTTGCCCGGACCGGGCAGCGGATCCTCTACGTCCCCGACGCCAACAACTTCACCGTCATCATCGACGGCGAGCAGCTGAGCCTGGACGAGTCCACCATCCTGGACTACCGGCGCAGCGTGGACTTCGCCACCGGCGTCTATGAATGCCGGATCACGTGGCAGTGCCGGTCCGGCGCCACCGTGACCACCACCGAGCGCCGTGCCGTCGGCTACGCATCCCGCGGCGGACTTGGCATCAGCCTGGAAGTGGCCGCGGACCGCGACATCTCCGCGGACGTCACGTCCTCCGTCATCAACCGCCAGGACCAGCCGGTGGAAGACCACTCCGCCCACGATCCGCGCCGCGCCGGCCGGCACGCCGGGCGCGTGCTGCTGCCCTTGCGGCTCGACGGCGCCGACGGTTCATTGCGCCTGTCCTGGGAAGCGGCGGAATCCAAGCAGCGGCTCGGGATGGCCGTGGACCACTGGACCTCCGCCGAAGTGCAGCCGTTCGCCACCCAGGTGGACCAGGACGACAGCAGTGTCCGCTACGTGCTCGCCGTCAGCGCCGAGGCGCCGTTCGTGCTCGAGAAGAGCGTGAGCTACGCCGTGGGCCAGGCCGCGGAGGACCTGACGGACAACGCCGAGGCCGCCCTCCGGCCGGTCAGCGAGATCTTCGCCCAGAGCCAGGGGCACTACCGCGACTACTGGAAAACCAGCGACATCGTGGTGGCGGGACAGCCCGCGCTGCAGCAGGGCATCCGCTGGAACCTCTTCCAGCTCGCCCAGGCCACCGCCTGCGCCGGTGTGGCCGGCATTCCGGCCAAGGGCGTGTCCGGCTCCGGCTATGAGGGCCACTACTTCTGGGACCAGGAGGTGTACCTGCTGCCCTACCTGACCTACACCAACCCGGGCAACGCCCGGCAGGTCCTGGAATTCCGCCACGACCTCCTGCCCGAGGCCAAGATCCGGGCCAAGGAACTCAGCGTCGACGGTGCACTGTTTCCCTGGCGGACCATCAACGGCCTTGAGGCCAGCGCCTACTACGCCGCCGGCACCGCCCAGTTCCACATCGCCGCCGCGATCGCCTTTGCCACCAACCGGTACATCTGGGCCAGCGGGGACACCGAATTCCAGGAAACCCTCGGCGCGGAGCTGCTCATCGAAACCGCCAGGATGTGGGCTTCCCTGGGCTTCTTCGGCAAGGACGGGCTCTTCCACATCCACGGCGTCACCGGCCCCGACGAGTACACCGCCGTCGTCAACGACAACCTCTACACCAATGTCATGGCCCGCTTTAACCTCCGCGCCGCAGCCGCCCTGAACCACCCCGAGGTCAGCGACGCCGAACGCGAATTCTGGGAGCAGGCCGCCAACCGGATGCAGCTGCCGTACGACGAGGACCTCCAGGTCCATTCCCAGGACAACGACTTCATGACCCTGGAACCCTGGGACTGGACGACGCCGCGGGGCAAGTACCCGCTGCTGCTGCACTTCCACCCGCTGGTGATCTACCGGCACCAGGTCCTGAAGCAGGCCGACACCGTGCTGGCCATGTTCCTGCAGTGGCAGGACTTCACAGCCGAGGAAAAGCGCCGCGCCTTCGACTTCTACGATCCCATCACCACCGGCGACTCCACCTTGTCCGCCTGCGTCCAGGGCATCATGGCCGCCGAGGTCGGCTACGGCAAGGCCGCGCTGGACCACTTCACGCACGCCCTGTTCATTGACCTCGACGACACCCACGGCAACACGATCGACGGCGTGCACATCGCCTCCACCGGCGGCGTGTGGAGCTCCCTGGTCAGCGGCTTCGCCGGCCTCCGGGACCAGGGCGCCGTGCCTTACTTCGACCCGCGACTGCCGGCCGAATGGGACGGACTCGCGTTCTGCCTGTTGATCCAGGGCCGGCTCCTGCAGGTCGAACTGACGCAGGAGTCCATCACCCTGGCCGTCCGCGAGGGCGCCCCGCTGGAGGTCGACGTGCGCGGGGAACTGCTCGCCGTGGGCGGCGACCCGGTCCGTGTGCCGCTGGCGCCCCTCGCGGCCCCCGAACCCACCGTCTTCCCCAGCGGGCCGCCGACGGCGTCCATCCCGGTGGTGCGCGCCGCCATCTGACGCTCGGCCCACCAGGAGCGCTTTGCTTCGGCCCCGGGCGGTGCGGGCGGGTGGTTGAGGCAACCAGGCCTAGAGCAGCCAGCCGTTGTCTTCCGCCGCCCGGACGGCCTCGGCGCGGGTGCGGGCGCCCGTCTTTCCCATCGCGCTGGAAAGGTAGTTGCGGACGGTACCCTCGCTCAGGAACGTGGCCTGGGCTATGTTGGCGACCGTCCCGCCGTGGGCTGCTGCCCGGAGGACGTCGGTCTCCCGCCCGGTGAGGGGACTCTCTCCGCTGGCCAGCGTCTCCGCGGCAAGGGCCGGGTCCACGACGCGCAGCCCGCGGTGAATCCGTCGGACGGCGTCGGCGAGCTGCCGGGCCGGGGTGTCCTTGACCACGAAGCCTCCGGCCCCGGCCTGCAGGGCCCGCCGGAGGTAGCCGGGCCGGCCGAAGGTCGTGACCATCAGCACGCGGCAGTCCGGCGCCGCGCCGCGCACCTCGGCGGCCGCGGCAATGCCGTCCAGCCCCGGCATGTCGACGTCGAGCAGCGCCACATCTGCGCGGGACTCCAGCGCGGCGGCCAGCACCTCGTCGCCGCGGCCCACCTCGGCCACAACCTCAATATCGGGTTCCAGGCCGAGCAGCGCAGCAATGGCGCCGCGCACCAGGGCCTGGTCGTCCGCGATCAGGAGCCGGATCATGCGCTCACCCGCACGCGGAAGCCGCCCATCGGGGAGGGGCCAAGGCTCAGTGTCGCCCCGTGCGCAGCCGTGCGTTCCCTGAGCCCCCGCAGGCCCCCTCCGCCGGAATTCCCGGCCGGGCCCCGGCCGTCGTCGTCGATCTGGATCGCGCTGCTGCCCAGGGTGACCGTGCACCGGCTCGCGCCTGAATGCCGCACCACGTTGGTCACGGCCTCCCGCAGGACCCAGCCGAAAAGCTCCCGGAACTTTGCCGGAACCTCGTCCGCAGCCCCGGGCAGTTGCGGCTCAATCCCCGCCGCCTCCAGCGCGCTGCGGGCACTGGCCAGCTCGGAGCTGATATTTACGCCCCGGTAGCCGCTGACTGTGGCCCGGACATCCGCCAGCGCGCCGCGGGCCAAATCCTCCAGCTGGGCGACCTCCGCAGCGGCCTTCTCCGGAGCGATCGCGATCAGCCGGCCCGCGAGTTCTGCCTTGACGGCGATGACGGTGAGCGAGTGGCCCAGGATGTCGTGCATGTCCCGGGCCACCCTGTTCCGCTCCTCCGCAACGGCAAGTGCGGCCAGCTCGTTCTGGGCGTTGCGCAGCTGCCGGACGGTCTCGGTCTGGCGGCCGAAGGCATGCATCATGAGTCCGCCGGACAGAATGATGGCCGGCTGCACCAAGGACTGCTCCAAGGCTTCCCCGGCGGCGAGCTGCAGCAGCAGGGCAGAAACGCCGAGCCCGGCGATCAAGTAGTAGCCGATCGGGCCCGGGTACGCCTGCATCGCTGCCGCCACCGCGACAAAGGTCCAGGTCCATGAAGACTCCGGGCCCAGGGTCAGGAACAGCAGGAGGTCGACGGCGAGTAGGACGCCGAACGCGGCAAGCTTGAACCGCACCGTCCGCCCCCAGCTCAGCGGCGGGAGCGCGGTGTACGCGACAAACATGGCCACCATGTTGGCGCCGATGGCGAGCTTCAGCAGCACCGGGGTGTCGTCCACCATCCGGGCCGTCCACGCGCCCGTTCCCCAGAGGAGGGCCGCGACGCCGGCGCCGATGTACCAGCGCCGGGCGCGGGGTTCTGCCAGCGCGGAGCGCCAGTCCGTCCCCGCGCCGGGTCCCGGCCCGGTCCCGGTCGGATTCGAGCAACTCATACCGTTACCCTAAGGGCGGGCCGGGGCTAAACGCGTTTGGTGTCGCGGCGGAAGGCAAGCGCGGCGCCGGCGCCGAAGAGGACCAGCCACAGCAGGACGTTGCCGACGGCGAGCCAGTTGAACGCCTCGCCGGACAGCGGGGCGCGGGCGATCTCGCCGATCCCAAAGGTCGGGGTCCACACGCCGACCGCCTGCAACACGTCCGGCAGCTCGCTCAGCGGCATGAAGATGCCGCCGAAGAAGGCCAGGAAGGCCAGCACCGGGCCCACAAACTGCATGACGTTTTCGGACGGCACCAGGTAGCCAACCAGCAGGCCGAGGGCCGTGAACACGAGCGATCCGAGCCAGGCCGCCAGCCCGGCCAGGATCCACACCTGCCAGGGCATAGCTACCCCTGTTGCGGCGCCGGCGGCAAAAGTGGCAAGCACTGCGAGCAGGCCCAGGACCAGGCCCCCAAGAATCTTCACGGCGATGTTCGCGGCGGGCGTCAGGGGGGTGAGCCGCAGCTGCCGGCTCCAGCCCAGTGCGCGTTCCAGCGCGACGGCGCCCCCGGCTGCGGTGGAGGCGAGCATGGCTCCGTACACGGCGAAAGAGATCATTGCATAGGCCGCGACCGAGGTTCCACCGGTTTCCAGCGGCTGGCCTGGGTCAAGGGGTTCGTTGGCGTACTTCGCCCCGATCAGCAGGAACATGATCACGGGAAAGGCCACGGTGAAGAACACGGTGCGCTTGTTGCGCAGCCGGCGTCGCAGCTCTGTCTGGAGCAGCGTGAGGTTGAAGCCGCCCAACGGCGGGACACGGCGCTCGACGGCGACCGGGCGGGGTCCGGTGACGGGGCGGGGTCCGGTGACGGGGCTCATGGCGGGATTTTTCTCAGTGGTCATCTCAGCGATCTTCTCCGGTGGGGTCATCCGAGGTCAGCGCCAGGAACGCGTCCTCGAGATTGTGGGAAGTGATTTCGAGGTCGGCGGCGTCCGTGCGGGTCAGCAGGTAGCGGGCGACGGCGTCGGAATCGCGGGAGCGGACCACCAGCCGGTCTCCGTGGATCTCGACCGAATCCACTCCCTCGATCGCAGACACCGCAGCCTGGTCGACCCCGGGTGCGGTGGCCTGCAGTGTGCGGCCCGCGGCGAGGGCCTTGACCTCGGCAGCGGTGCCGTCCGCCACGATCCGTCCGCGCCGGAGCATGATGATCCGGTCCGCGTAGGCGTCCGCCTCGTCGAGGTAGTGGGTGGCGAATATTACGGTGCGGCCCCGGGCCGCATCGGCGCGGATCGCGGCCCAGAAGTCCCTGCGGCCCTCGACATCCATCCCGGTGGTGGGCTCGTCGAGGATCAGCAACCCGGGGTCGGAGAGCAGGGCCATGGCGAAACGGAGGCGTTGCTGCTGGCCCCCCGAGCACTTCTCCACAAGCCGGTCGCCGATCTCCAGGATCCCCGCCCGCTCGAGCACCTCGTCAACCGGACGGCTGTCAGCGAAAAGGGAAGCCGTCAACCGGACGGTCTCGCGGACGGTAAGGTCCTTGAGCAGGCCGCCTGTCTGCATCACGGCGGAGACCTGGCCGCGGGCGATCGCGGCCCGCGGCGTGGACCCGTAGATGCGGACGTCGCCACTGTCAGGCTGGCCCAGCCCGAGCAGCATGTCGATGGTGGTGGTCTTGCCGGCCCCGTTCGGCCCAAGGAATGCGACGATCTCGCCGGGGCGGATGTGCAGGTCGATCCCATTCACCGCCTGGACAGCGCCGAACGATTTCCGCAGCCCCGAAGCGTCAACAGCCGGCGGCGTGCCGATCGGTGGGCCCGAGACCGGGTGCACCAGGAGGTTTTCTGTCATGGAAGGCGCTCTTTCGGTTCGTGGACGGGTCTTTCCCCGATTACCCCTGATCCTGCCAGCGCACCGCGGGGCACCCCCCGTACATCCATCACCGATCGGGGATGACAAATGTCATCGCAGGAAGGCGGGTGCAGTGCGGGCAGTTCACCGTGGAGGGCGACGCTTGTCCGCCCCTAACCGCTGACCAGTCCGCCGCTTGCCGGCTCTTCGGCACTGCCGGCCAGGGGATGAGCCAGCTCATCGGCCGGCATCCGGGCGGCCGCCATCGCGACGACGGCCATCACAGGGCACACGGTCCCGGCCACGAGGAAGATCAGCCACAGCGGCAGCGCCTCGGCCACGGGTCCGGCGAGGGCCATGGAGAACGGCATGAGGGCCAGCGAGACGAAGAAGTCCAGGCTGGAGACGCGGCCGAGCAGGTGAGGCGGCACGCGGCGCTGCAGCAGGGTCCCCCAGATCACCATGCCCACGCCGCCGGTGGCGCCGAAGATGAACAAGGCTGCCGCCACGGCCCAGAAACTGTCCATGATCCCGACGGCGGCGATCGGCAGGCTGCCTGCACCCCAGGACACCATCATCACGGTGAGGTAGCGGCGCGGGAGCGGAAACGAGGCCGTGGCCAGGGAGGCCGCCGCGCCGCCGGCGCCCATGATCGCGAGCAGGAAGCCGAACATGCGCGAGTCCCCGCCGAGTTGGTCACGGACCACAAACGGGACGAGGACCTCGATGGGGCCGATGAGGAACAGCACGGAAATGCAGGCCCAGAGCAGGGTCCACAGCAGCCAGGGCGTGCGCAGGGTGTAACTGACGCCCTCTCGGAGGTCCTGGCGCAGGGACGACCTGGCCGGCAGCCTGCTGCAGGATCGGCCGCAGGGTTCCCTCCATGCCGTTGGCCGCCAGCAGGTCCTCGGCCGGCAGGATCCGCGGCAAGATGGCGGAGTAGGCGGGGAAGAAGAACGCGGCCCCGACGCCGAGCACAAAAGCGCCCAGCGCGAGATGCCAGAGCTGCAGCAAGCCCGCCATGGCCAGTCCGCTGATGGTGGCAACGACGGCGAGGTTGGTGCCCTCGACCGCGATGATCAGGAGCCGCTGGGGCAGGCGGTCGGCCGCGATCCCGCCGACGAGGAGAAACGCCACGAGCCCGACGCTGCCGGCGGCAGCCACGAGCGAGAGCTCCAGGGGTCCGCCGCCGAGGTAGATCACTTCGTAGACCATGGCCACAGCCCACATGCCGGAACCGAAAATGGAGATTGCCAGCGCCATGATCAGCACACGGTATTCCCGGTGCGCGAAGGGGCGGAGGGCTCGCAGAGCGGGCATGCGTCCAGTCTAACCACCGGTCCGGAACCGGGCGCGTCCCGGGGGCGGAGCGGGCCCTGCGGTGCCCGCGCGCTGCCGGTGCCCTAGTGTTAAGTGAACTTACTTTCACGGTTCCGACGAGAGGCGATCATGGCCAAGCGCAGCAACCCAGCAATGAAAATAGCTCAGGAAACAGCCCACAGCGCGATGTTTGACGCCGCCGGCCGTCCCCGGCCCGGCCTCCACAACATGCTCCTGCGCGCCGTCGAAGTGCAGCGGCCCCTAGTGCTGGCCAACATCCGCCGGCTCCAAGGCAGGCATCCGAACGCCACGGCCGCGGAGCTGGCCGCCATCCTGGAACGGGACTATCTGCTGGCCGTCACCGGCGGCGGGGCCGTGGTCGGTGGAGCAGCTGCGTTTCCGGGCGTCGGAACCGCGGCCGCCCTGGGTCTTTCGGCGGCGGCGGCCGTCGGTTTCCTCGAAGCCACCGCACTGTTCTCCACCTCGCTTGCCGAACTGCACGGCGTCCGGCTCGTGGATCCGGACCGGGCCAGCACGCTCGTCATGGCGATCATGCTCGGGGAGGAAGGCACCCAGCTCCTCAGCTCGCTGAGCGGACAAACAGCCGGCCGTGGCAAGAGCCCCACCCAGGCGTGGACCACTGCCTTCACGCGCCGCGTCCCCCTCGCCGGTTTCGGCACGGTGCGCGAGCGGATCCAGACGATGTTCCTGCGCTCCTTGGTCAAGAAACAGGGCACCGCGCTGCTGGGTCGTGCCCTGCCGTTTGGCATCGGTGCCGTCGTCGGCGGCGTCGGCAACCGGCTGATGGGCCGTGCGGTGGTGGCGAACGCCAAGGAAGCATTCGGGTCCCTGCCTGAGACGATCCCGGGCGAACTGCAGGACTTGGGCGAATACGGCATAGCTCCGGACCGTGGCGCGCGGCGGATCCCGGGCAAGGACGGCGGCCGGCCTTGGATCTGAATGCTGATCTGGGGGAGTCCTTCGGAACCTGGACCATGGGCCAGGACGCCGCCATGTTCCCCCTTGTCACCAGCGCCAGCGTGGCGTGCGGGCTGCATGCCGGCGATCCGGTAACCATGCTGGACACCTGCCGGGCGGCCTATGAGCTCGACGTCCGGGTCGGCGCGCACATCGGCTATCCGGACCTCGCCGGCTTCGGCCTCCGTGCCATGGACATGACCTTCGATGATCTTTTCGGAGCGGTGCTGTACCAGCTCGGCGCGCTCGACGGCGTCGCCCATGCCGTGGGCGCCTCGGTGGACTACGTCAAGATGCACGGGGCGCTCTACAACCGAACCGTGCGGGACGCCGAACAGGCGTCCGCCGTGATCGCCGCCATCCAGGCCTACGACCCCGGGCTCCCCGTCCTGGGCTTCCACGGTTCGGCCCTGCTGGGCATCGCCAAGGACGCCGGCCTTCCCGTCTACTCCGAAGCCTTCGCGGACCGCGCCTACCTGCCGGACGGCACCCTCGTGCCGCGCCTGCAGGACGGGGCCGTGCTGCACGACGCCGGGCAGATCGCCGAGCGGGCAGTCCGCCTCGCCACGAAGGGAGAAGTGGAAGCAGTCGACGGCACCGTGCTGCGGGTCGAGCCGCACTCGCTGTGCCTCCACGGCGACACGCCCGGCTCCATTGCCACGGCCACCGCGATCCGCGGTGCCTTGGAGGCAGCCGGCGTGGAGCTGGAGAGCTTCGCCTGAACCTGTGCCCCCCGTGGAAGGTCAGCCGAACAGCAGGGTCGCCACCGTGAAGATGGCCAGCCCGGCCAGGGCGCCCACCACGGTGCCGTTGAGCCGGATGAACTGCAGGTCCTTGCCCACCTGCAGCTCGATCTTCTGGGACGTCTCCTCGGCATCCCAACGCGACACCGTGTCCGTGATGACCCCGGCGATGTCCGAGCGGTAGGTCTTGACCAGATAGCTCGCGGCGTCGCCGATCCAGGCGTTCACCTTGCCGGCGAGCTCGGGATCGACCACCAGCCGGGTGCCGAAGTCATGCACAGCCGCCTTGAATTTGACGGTGAGTTCGCTGTGCGGATCATCGACGGCGGTGAGCAGCGCCGTCTTGATGGTGTCCCAGGTGCGGGAAGCGAGCTCCCGGACTTCAGGGTCGCCGAGCACCTGTGCCTTGATGCCCTCGGCCCGGGCGATCATGACCGGATCGTGCTGCAGGTCCTGCGCAAGGTCCTTGAGGTACTTGTCGATCGAACGGCGGACCTGGTGCTGCGGATCGGACTGCACGGCGCGGGTGAACTTCAGGATCTCCACGTACACCTTGTCGCCCACGAGCCCATCCACGAAGGACGGCACCCACGTCGGGGAACGGTCGGTGACCAGCCTGTTGACGGTCTCCTGGTTGTCCCGCACCCAGTCCACCGCGCGGTCCACCAGCAGGTCCACCAGTGCATGGTGGTGCCCGTCGTCGAAGACCCGCTCGGCGAGCCGGCCGACAGGCGGTCCCCACGGCGGGGTGAGCAGGTGCTTGCGGACCATCGACTCGATCACGGCCTGGACGTCGTCGTCGTTGAGGACCTTGAACGCGCCGCGGATGACGGCCGCGCCCTCCTTGGCGACGCGGTCCGGGCCGCCGGGACTGGACAGCCACGCGCCCGCCTTCCGGGCGATGTCCGCGGACGCCAGCTTCTCCTGGACCACCTGCTCGGAGAGGAAGTTCGTCTCCACGAATTCCCCCAGCGAGGCGCCGATCTGGTCCTTGCGGCGGGGGATAATCGCGGTGTGCGGGATCTTGATTCCCATGGGGTACTTGAACAGGGCCGTCACGGCGAACCAGTCCGCCAGGGCACCGACCATGCCGCCCTCGGCTGCGGCGCGGACGTATTCGAGCCCCGGATACTGCTTCTGGAAGGCGAACGCGACGACGAAGATCACGGCCATGACGATCAGGAGCGACAAGGCCAGGAGCTTCATCCGCCGCAGCGCCGCTGCCTTCTCGGCGTCGCCGGCCGCCGCGGACCGGCGTCGGGCGGCGGCTTCCTGCTCAACGCCGCCAGGGAGTCCCGCGGCATCGGCCAGGGAGCTTGGCTGAGTATTAACCTGCATGAGCCCAGCCTAGACCCGCCGGGGAACCGGCCGTCCGCTAACGTGGCACCATGACGACTGACGAGTCCGCCGCAGCCCGTCCCCAGGTCTATGCTCACCGCGGCTCCAGCAGGGCCTTCGCCGAGCACACACGGGCCGCCTACCTGCAGGCAATCGCCGACGGCGCCGACGGTGTGGAGTGCGACGTCCACCTGACCCGGGACCAGCATGTGGTGCTGCTGCACGACGCCACGTTGGACCGCACCTCGGACGGTACCGGGCAGGTCGCGGACCGGACCCTGGCAGAACTCCGCCGGCTGGACTTCTCCTCCTGGAAGGGAGCGCGGATCCCGGAAGCCTACGGCGCCCGGAGCGAGCAGTTTCTGACCCTGCCGGAGCTGCTCGATATCCTGCGCGGGGCCGGGCGCAGGATTGGACTGGCCATTGAGCTGAAACACCCCAGCCCGTACCAGCTCCGCCTCGAGGACCGTGTCCTCGACGTCCTGCGGAACGAGGGCTGGGACCCGGCGACGTCGATGCTCGCGAACATCAGGGTTTCCTTCATGAGTTTCAGCCCCGACGCCGTTAGGCACCTGCTGCAGATCGTGCCGGCGGAGGCCGTCTGCCAGCTCGTGGACGACGTCACGGTCGCGGATATCCGCGAGGAACTGCGCCTGGGCGCCCTGACCGGAAGCGCCCTGGCCAATGTCATGCGGGCCGCGCGGTCCGAAGGTGAACGGATCCTGGATGCGGCTGAGGCCGGCATCGCCGGTCCCGGCATTGGATACGTCCGCGCCCACCCGCAAGCTGTGCGGCGCTGGCTGGGCTCGGGGCGCCGGCTCCGGGTGTGGACGGTCGACGCCGAAGCGGACGTCGAGCGGTGCAGGGAGCTCGGGGTCCACGAGATCACCACGAATTGCCCGGCGCAGGTCCTGGCCCAGCTCATGCCCCACAGCCAGAGTCCCCGGTAGCCGCCCGGCGGTCTTCATGCAGCGCTCCTGCGGCGCCCACGGCGCACTGCGCTACCGGCCGGCTCGGCGGGGGACAGCAACGCGCGGATTACAGCGGGCGTGGCCGCTGTGGTTGAGTGGTTGCATGCCATTTCGCTGGTCCGGCCGGACCCTCCACACGTTGTCCGCGGCGGCGATGAGTGCCCTGCTGCTCACCAGCGCCGCCAAGCACATCCGCGAGCCTGAATTCTTCCACCAGGTGGTTCCTGAAGCCCTCTGCCGGAACGACTCCGGCGAGCGGCGCAACGGCCCGCTGGCCGTGCTCTCGCGTGAGGAATGGGTGGCGGCCACCGGCCTCCTGGAAGCGGCCGCCGCCGTCGGGCTCCTGATCCCGGCCACCCGGGCCGCAGCCGCTACCGGCATCACGGCCACGTTCACCGTGTTCCTCGCCGGCCACCTGGATGCCCTGCGCAAAGCCTACGGGCCGGAAGGCACACGGCGCGGGCGCCAGGTTCACGCGCTGCGCCTGCCGCTCCAGGCGCCCCTCATCGCGTGGGCCTGGACCCTGACCAAGGGGAACCTGCGGCCGTGAAAATCCTGCAGTCACCTGCGGTCCGGATCGGACTGTCAATCAGCGTTGCCACCGGCCTTTACGGCATCTCCTTTGGCGCGCTCTCCGTGACCTCCGGGCTCGATTTCTGGCAGACCATGGCCCTGAGCCTGCTGCTGTTCAGCGGCGGCTCGCAGTTCGCCTTCATCGGCGTGGTGGCCGGCGGCGGATCCGGCATCGCCGCCATGGGTGCCGCGACGCTGCTGGGCATGCGCAACGGCATTTACGGCATGCAGATCAACGCGCTGCTGCAGCCGCGCGGGTGGCGCAAATTCGCCGCTGCGCAGCTGACCATCGACGAGTCGACGGCCACCAGCACCGGGCAGACTGACCCGCAGGAGCAGAAGCGCGGCTTCTGGACCGCCGGCATCGGCGTCTTCGTCCTCTGGAACTTGTTCACGGCCCTCGGCGCGCTCGCGGGCGGCGCGCTCGGGGACCCCAAACAGTGGGGGCTCGACGGCGCCGCCGTGGCTGCGTTTTTGGGCCTGCTCTGGCCGCGGCTCAAAGGCAGGGAACCGGTGGCCATCGCGGTCGTCTGCGCGCTGGCCACGGTGTTGGCCGTGCCGTTCGTGCCGCCGGGAGTGCCGATCCTCGTCGCCGCCGTCGTCGCGGCCGGAATCGGCTGGTTCAGCCACGCCCGCACCGACGAGGGCCTCGAACCCGACGTCGATCCCTACGCTGAGCAGCACGAGCACCGCCACGGCCACGCAGGCCACACAGACCGCGCGGGAGACCTCCCCGCCGACCGCGACGGAGGCGCCGCATGAGCCTCTGGATCTGGCTCCTGCTCTCCTGCCTGCTGGCCTACGCCTGGAAGCTGCTCGGGTATCTGGTGCCTGCCAGCCTGCTCCGCAACCCGCGGATGTCCCGAATTGCGGGGACCATGACGATAGGGCTCCTGGCATCCCTGACGGTGGTCAACGCCGTTGCCTCGGGCCAGTCCCTCGCGCTGGACGCACGGCTTGGCGCGCTGGCCGCGGCCGCCGTCGCCCTGTGGTTCCGCGCACCGTTTTTGGTAGTAGTGATCGTCGGAGCCGCTGCGGCCGCCGGACTGCGGCTCCTGGGCTGGGATTGAGCCGGAGCCGGGTTGGATCTGGGCCGCCGGACGGGCCGGCGCTCCCGGGTGCAGGCGCGCCAGGAATGGTCTTTAGTCCCTACTTGCCGCGCGGATCGCATGGGACCATTTCGACCATGAGCGATCGGAACGACCCGGAGGATGGTGAGCCGCGCAAGGACCAGCGCGGCAAGCAGTACGAGTCGTTTTCTTCGGCAGGGGCCGAGTCCACGAGGGGATTTCGCGATGTGGCGCGCCGCCGGCGGGAAGCCGAGGAGAAGCTGCAGCAGCACCTGCTCGCAGCGAAAGAAAGGCCGGCGGAAGGCTAGTGCCCCCGGTGGGGCCCTTTAAAGCAACCGTCTAAGGCAACCGTCCCAAGGCTGGTACCTGCCGCCTAGCCAAGAACCGCGTCGAACGAGGTGCCCGGCAGCGGCGCTTGGGGAGGCAGCGCCCGGACCGGACGCTCCGTCCGGATCGCGTCCTCGACCAGTGCCACAGGACGCTGCCATGCGTCGGAGCCCGCCTCCATGGTGTCCACCGCTCCGATCAGCATGGCCAGCAGGCGGATCATGTCCGTCATGGAAATATCGCTGCGCAGCGTGCCCTGACCCTGCCCCCGGCCCAGCAGCACCGCGATGGATTCAATCAGGCCCCCGGTGATCCCGGCCAGCAGCCCGCGTCGGCCGGCGACCGCCCCGAGGAGGTTGGCTTCGTCGCTGGCGACCCGCATCATGGCGTTGATGACCCGGAAGAGCCCGGCAGCGGCGTCGGGATCGTCCAGGGCATCGTCGATGGTGGGATCAACGTGGAGCCGGAGCTGCCGGTTCAGGGCCGCGAGGACGAGTTCTTCCTTGTCGGCGAAGTTGCGGAACAGGGTGGCCGGACCCACGCCCGCGGTGACGGCGATGGTCTGCAACGGCACTTCGGGGCCGTGTTCGCGGAAGCACTCCCGGGCCGCGGAGATGATTTTGTCGACGTTGCGTGCGGCGTCGGCACGGAGCGGCCTGCGGTCTACTGCCCGGTTCATTTGCCTAGGGTAGCAACGCACGGGGCGGACGAACCGGTTACCGGCCGGTAGTGCCTTATATGACACTCGGCGTCGCGCATCCTCTCGCCCGGCGGCGGGAGATCGCGTGAAAGACTGATGCGCGACGGCACGGAATTTCCGCCCGGCTGTCCGGACCACTGAAGGGAATCACCTCATGCTCGTCGCATTCTCCGTAGCGCCCTCCGGTGACCCGGCCAACGGCCAGGCACCCGGCGACGCTTCAGTCCACGACGCCGTCGCCGCCGCCGTGCGGATCGTGCGGGAGTCCGGTCTGCCCAACCGGACGAGTTCCATGTTCACCGAAATCGAGGGGGAGTGGGACGAGGTAATGGATGTCGTCAAACGCGCCACCGACGCGGTGGGGGGCTACGGTTCGCGCGTCTCCCTGGTCCTCAAGGCTGACATCCGGCCCGGTTACAGCGGCGAGCTGACCGGCAAGGTGGAGCGCCTGGAAGACGCCATCGGAGCGCAGGAGGCCGGCGGCCCCGGGCTCGCGGAATAACAACCGGCAGGATCCGGTCTACCGCTGGGGCCGGGCGGCTGGAACACTGGGGGCATGATCGAGCATCAGGCCACCCCCGGCTGGGCCGCCGTCGAAAACTTCCTTTCAGAAGTTGTGGTCCGCCCGGACCCCGGTCTCCAGCGCGCCGTGACCGCCGCCCTTGACGCTGGCATGCCGCCTATCGAAGTGGCGCCTAACGCTGGCAAACTGCTGAAACTGCTGGTCCAGCTCTCCGGCGCCCGCCGCGTCCTGGAAATCGGTACGTTGGCCGGCTTCAGCACGATCTGGATGGCCCAGGGACTGCCCGACGACGGCCGCCTGGTCACCTGCGAATTCCTCCCCAAACATGCGGCCGTGGCGCGCACCAACATCGACGACGCCGGGCTCGGCCGCAAGGTGGACATCCGGGTGGGGGCGGCGCTGGACACCCTGGGCGCCCTCGACAAGGAGCCGGGTCCGCCCTTCGATTTTGTGTTCATCGACGCCGACAAGGAAAACAACCCGCAATATCTCGACTGGGCCATCCGACTGGGCCGGCCCGGCACGACGATCGTGATGGACAATGCGGTATGGGAGGGGGCGGTCCTGGACGCCTCCATGGATCCGGAGAACGCTCCGGGGATCGTCAGCGCGCTGCAAATGATGGGCGAGGACCCGAGGCTGGACGGGACCGTCATCCAGACCGTGGGGTCCAAGGGCTGGGACGGCTTTGCCCTGGCGCTCGTGCGGTAGGCAGGGGAACGCCGCAGACGGCAGCGCAGGCAGCCGACGGCGCGGTAACAATGGACGCCGGCGTGCGGACCCGGCCAGCGGTACCCAAGAGCTAAGTATGCTTAGATCTACTTGTTCGCGGGCCGGCTGCCGGCCGCGGACACGTCCAACGACGCACAGCCCGAAGGGAACAGACCTCCGCCATGAACGGGACCCCCGCAGCGCCGCGGCCTGTCAGGATCAGCTCCGCTCCGGCCTACCTGCACACGATCGGTCCGCTGTTGTCCGCTGCGCAGGCTGGCGTCGGCGATGTGACCGCGCTGCTGGACCTGGCCAAGGGCGCCGGCGTGACGGCGCCGAAACCGGGAGAGGGCCGGACCGCCTACCTGTGGGAGATCCTCGCCTCCGTCACCGCCGTCGACGTCGCCGCGGGACGTGTGCTGGAACCGCACCTTGACGCCGCCGCGATCCTCGCGCAGGCCGGCCTTAAGCCGGGCCTCCATGCCGCCCTCAACGGGGAAGGCGGGGACTCTGCGGATTCGGACGCCGCCAAGGTCGCCGGCGCCCAGTTTTCAGGCGCGTGGGGCGTGTTCGCGGCGGAGGCCCCCGGCCTGCGCCTCGAGGCCCGGGAAGCCGCCGGTGAATGGCTGCTGCACGGTTCGAAGCCGTGGTGTTCGCTGGCTTCCCGGCTGGACCATGCGGTCATTACAGCGCACATGGAAGGCGGCGGCCGCGCCGCGTTCGCGGTGGATCTCCATGCGCAGGGCGTGAGCGTCGCGGATCCCGGGTGGACCAGCAGGGGATTGCGTGAAATCCCCAGCGGCACCGTCCAGTTCGAGGCAGTGCCGGCCGTGCCGCTGGGCGGTCCGGGCTGGTATTACGAACGTCCCGGCTTCGCCTGGGGCGGCATGGGTGTGGCCGCGTGCTGGCTGGGCGGCGCCGTCGCGGTGGCCCGGAGCTTCACCGCTTCGCTGCGGAAGGCCGCGGATGGCGGACGCGAGCCGGACCAGATCGCGCTGGCCCGGCTCGGTGAAATTGACCGCACCCTGGCCGCCCTGACCGCCTACCTGGCCGCAACAGCGGCGAGGATCGACTCCGGTGAGCTGTCGGGCAAGGGCGCCTGGCAGGAGGCCCTGCGCGTCCGGGGAAGCGTCGCCGCCGCCGTCGAACGCATCCAGAGACTGGTAAGCCAGAACCTCGGCCCCGGTCCGCTCGCCTTTGATGAGGCCTATGGCAAGCGGATGGCGGACCTCTCGCTGTATATCGGCCAGCATCACGCCATGCGCGACGACGCCCAGCTCGGCGCCCTGACCCTGAAAGGAGAGGACCCATGGTGAGTTTCAGCCACACCGATGTCGGGACCAGCGAGGACGCGTGGGCGGCAAGCGGGGTGAGGGAACTTCCGCAGCTTCCGCTGGATGCCACTGAACTCGCCGGCAGCACCTTCATCATCCTGGCCGCCCACCCCGACGACGAGACGCTGGGGGCCGGCGGGCTCATGGCCCGCGTGGAGGCCCTCGGGGCCGACGTCCGGGTCCTGCTGTGCACAGCCGGCGAGGCTTCGCACCCCGCGTCCCTCACCACGACGCCGGAACGACTAGCAGCGCAGCGGCTGGAGGAATTCGGCGGCGGCCTGGCATCCCTCCTTAACGAGCGCAAGTGGCAGTACCTTGGGCTGCCCGACGGCGGACTCGCGGACAATCGCGACCAGCTCCGCTACGCGCTGCAGGCCGAAATCGGCGTCGTCGCCGCGGCAGGCGGGCTGCTTCCGGAGCAGATCGTCGTGGTCGCCCCGTACCGGCACGATGGCCACACGGACCACGACGCCTTGGGTTCCGTCGCCGCCGAGGTCAGCGCCGCGGGCGGATACGGGCTGCTGGAGTACCCCATCTGGTACTGGCTGTGGGCCGAGCCGACCGATCCGGCCTGGCGTTCCTGGCGGCGCTTTCCGCTGGGCCCGGCCGACCGGCAGGCCAAAGCCGCGGCCATGGCTGCCCACACGTCACAGGTAGAGCCGCTCTCGGAGCTGCCGGGCGACGAGGTGCTGCTGCCCCCGGCCTTCCTCGCCCACTTCGAACGGTCCTGGGAGACCTTCGCCTGGCATCCGGCGGCTTCCCCCGCCGCTGCTGCCGCCGCGTCCGTTCCCGCGGCCGGCCTCGGCGGCGACGGCGGGTCCCGCCGCGGTGCCCCCGACGACGGTGCATCCCGCCGCTACACGGCCGGTGACGCGGAACGCATCTTTGACGCCGTCCACCGCGGCGACGAGGACCCCTGGGAGTACACCACCAGCTGGTACGAGCAGCGTAAGCGCGCGCTCACCCTGGCGGCCCTGCCCGACGAACACTACGCAGCAGGCCTTGAAATCGGGTGCTCGATTGGGACCCTGAGCCTGGAGCTTGCGCAGCGGTGCGACAGCTTCCTCGCCGTCGACGCCAGCAGCGCCGCCCTGGCGCAGGCCACCATCCGGCTTGCCCAGGTTCCCGCGGCGCGCACGAGCCACCTCACCGTTCCGCATGAGTGGCCGGACGGGCAGTTCGACCTCATCGTGATCTCCGAGGTGGGCTATTACCTGTCCCCGGATGAGCTGGCCGGGCTGTTGGAGCGGGTCGAGGCCGCGCTCCTACCCGGCGGTACCCTGGCGCTGTGCCACTGGCGGCACCCGGTCTCGGGATGGGAGCTCGACGGCGACGCCGTCCACGCCGCGGCCCGCCGCCAGCTGGGCTGGGCCGGAGCCGGGCTCTACCGGGAGGACGATTTTGTCCTGGAAGTGCTTCTTGCCCCCGATGCTGGCTCCCTGTCCGCCGCACCGTCCCCCGCCCCGGCGCGGGGACGGTGACGTAGATGGCTGCACTGGCCGCCCTGCCGCTGCCGCGCGGACACCGGATCGAACGGGTCGCCGTCGTGATGCCGGCGCACAACGAGGAAGAGCACCTGGGGCCGGCGCTGCAGGCCCTGCAGCAGTCCGCGGATGCCCTGCGCCGGGTCCGGCCCGACGTCGTCGTTCGGGCGACAGTGGTGCTGGACAGCTGCACGGACGGCTCGGCCGCCATCGCGGCCGGTTACGCTGCCGCGGACCCGCGCATCAGCGTCCTGGCGGTCGGCTACCGCAGTGCCGGCGCCAGCCGTGCCGCCGGCGTCCGGGCCGCGGGCATCGGGATAACCCGCCGCCCGGGGCAGCGTTGGTCTCCCTCGCCCTGGGCCGGCCGGACCTGGCTGGCCAACACCGACGCCGATTCCCGGGTCCCGGAAAACTGGTTGGTGCGCCAGCTTGAGTTTGCCGAGGCCGGAGCCGATGCCGTGCTGGGATCCGTGGAACCGGACCCGGCCGGAATGGATCCGGAACTGCTCCGGCGCTGGCGGGAACACCACCCGTTCCATGAGGACCACCCGCATATCTACGGCGCCAATTTCGGCGTCCGGGCCTCCGCCTACCTGGCCGCCGGAGGGTTCGCGCGGATCACGTCCGAGGAGGACCGCGCCTTGGTCCACGGCCTTCGCAGCCGCGCGTTCACGGTCACGGCGACGGACAGCACCCGGGTCATGACGTCCGGCCGGACCCTCGCCCGGGCGCCACACGGCTTCGGGGCTTACCTTCGGGCGCTGGGCCGGGCGCTGCCGCCGCCCAGCGCCGGTTGATTCGTTGATTCGTTGATTCGTTGACGCCGGGACCGGGTCGTTCCACACTGAAGGAATGACTGGTGCGGAGAAAGAACCCAGCAT
Source organism: Arthrobacter sp. NPDC058192 (assembly GCF_042883665.1). Taxonomy (NCBI): domain Bacteria; kingdom Bacillati; phylum Actinomycetota; class Actinomycetes; order Micrococcales; family Micrococcaceae; genus Arthrobacter; species Arthrobacter sp. NPDC058192. Next base: position 159,961 of record NZ_JBHVVJ010000010.1, read on the forward strand.
CGAACCCGTGGTTGACCGCCTGGCGGCCCGCTTTCCGCACGTCCCGCGTTGGCACATTGTGGGGGTTGTGGGCGAGGAATTCGACGCCCTCAATGCAGGCCGGATCAAGACGTTCATCCCCACCCTGGCCGAACGGGGCGCCCGCGTGCGGCTCCAGACCGAGTTCGGGCTGCGCGCCGCCAGCGAATGAGGTGCGGCGAGTCCGCCGGAAGCTCCTCCGGGCGGTGCCGCACGGTTCCGGCGAGTTCGACGGCGGCCCCGTCAGGGCTGGTCCACGTGCAGCACCGCCGCGCCCGTGATGCGGTCCTCCGCCAGGTCCTGCAGGGCCCGGTCCGCTGCCGTGAAGGGGTAGGCAACAGTAGTGGGACGGAGCGGGATCTCGGCGGCGATCCGGAAGAACTCCTCGCCGTCGGCCCTGGTGTTGGCGGTAACGCTGCGCAGCTGGCGCTCCTCGAAAAGCTCGGTGGCGTAGTGCAGGGGAGGGATGTCGCTCAGATGGATGCCGGCGACGGCGAGCGTGCCGCCCCGGTCCAGGGCACGCAGGGCCGCCGGGACCAGGCTGCCGGCGGGTGCGAACAAGATGGCGGCATCGAGCGGATCAGGCGGCGGATCCTCGGCGGCGCCGGCAAATGTGGCGCCCAGCTCCAGGGCCAGACGGCGTGCCTGCGCGGACCGTGTCATGACGTACACGCGGGCTCCGCGGTAGAGGGCGATCTGGGCGGCCAGGTGGGCGGAGCCGCCGAAGCCGTAGATGCCCAGCCGTCCGCCGATGGGTAGCTCGGCCCGGGTCAGCGCCCGGTATCCGATGATGCCCGAGCAGAGCAGCGGGGCCGCCTCCTCGTCGCTGAACGCCTGGGGGAGGCGGTACGCGAAGTCCTCGGCCACTGTCATCAGCTCGGCGTAGCCGCCGTCGCGGTCCCAGCCCGTGAACGTCGGGGACAGGCAAAGGTTTTCCTGGCCGCGCAGGCAGAACCGGCAGGTTCCGCAGGTGCCGCCCAGCCAAGCCACGCCGACGCGCTCGCCGATGCTGAAGCGGGTGGCCGCCGGGCCCAATCCGATCACTTCGCCCACAGCCTCGTGGCCCGGAATGGTGCCGGGTTTGCGCGGCTCGAGGTCGCCCTCGGCCAGGTGCAGGTCAGTGCGGCAGACTCCGCAGACCCGGACCCGCAGCAGGACCTCGCCGTGCCCGGGGTGGGGGTCCGGGCAGTCTGCCGGCACGAGGGGCCCGCTGGAGATCGGTCCCGGCTGCTCAACCCGCCAGGCGCGCACGGCGGCCTCCTTCTCTGCGGTCCTCTGTAGTTTTATGCGGCTGTGGTTCCGTGCGACAGCTCAGCGGCTGACCAGGATGTTGCAGCGTGCCTTGTGCAGCACGGCGGACACCGTGTTGCCGGGGCCCGCGGCAGGGTTGTGGGTGCCGAGCACCAACGCGTCGGCCTCGGCCGCGGCAGCGAGCAACTCCCGGGACGCGGCATGGCCCTTGCGCAGGAGGCCGGAGATTTCCAGGTCTGGAGCGGACATCCGGGCTTGGCTGACGGCGTGGTCCAACAGCTCCTGGCCGTGGAGCGGGGCATGGCGGCCGTGCTCTTCCGTGGCCCGACCCGATGGGTCCACATGGACAAGCTGCAGCGGGGCGCGGAGGACTTTGGCGAGCCGGACGGCGTCGGCCAGGGTTGCCGGGCTCCGGGGGGAGGCATCAACGCCTACCAACACGGGCCTGCCCGGGCTGCGCGGGCGCCGCACGGCCATCAGCGGGCAGGGCGCGGAGCCGGCGAGTTCCAGGCAGACCGAGCCGGCCAGCGGCCCCAGTACGGCTCCGATTCCGCGGCTTCCCACCACCAGCAGCCGTGCGTCTCGGCTGGCTTCGCGCAACACGGGCGCCGGAAGACCGGTTCCCATGACGCCCTCCACCGAGGGTCTGCCCGGGACGCCGGACCCGGCAGTGCGTGTTGCGATATCGCTTGGGCCGCTGTCGCCGGTAAGGAACCGGGGCGCTCCGTCTTCCGCGGCCGGCCGCGGCCCAGCCTCCCCGGACGATAATCCGGCGGAACGGTCGACACCGGCCGCGCCAGTACCCGGCGCCGCCGCGGCGGCGCTGCGTGCCAGTTCGACGCCCTCGGCCAGGATGGTCTCGGCAGAGTGCCGCAGCCCGCTGCCTGCCACGCCTTTGACCGGGCCCAGGTTCTTGGTGAAGACGGGCCACACCCACGCGTGGACCACCCGGAGGTTAAGTCCGGCCTCCGCGGCGTATGTGACCGCCCAGGTGACGGCCTGCCGGGCGGTCTCGGACCCGTCATAGCCAACTGCCACCGTGCCGCGTCCCTGCACTGTGGGGTCTTGCACTGCGGGTGCCGACATGCTTCCTCCCGGATTAGCGGCCGTGCCCCTCCCCAGCGCGCAGGTGCCCCCAGTAGAACGCCGCGGCCAACGGTGCGCTAGGGACTTTGGTCCCGCGATTAGTCGGCTGTGGACCTACTTTGGTTTTTCCACTGCTTGGGCGATCCTCTCGGCTGCCTGCACCACCAAGGCTCCGAAGTCTGCGCCGGGGGAGTCCGAAACCCGGGCCAGCGGCATGGCCAGGCACACGGCTGCGATGATTCCCTCGTCGGTGCGGACAGGTGCGCTGACGGAACCCAATCCAGGGGTGCGGGCCCCGGCTGATTCGATCCAGCCGGTTGACGCCAGATCGTCGAGGGCGTCCTCGTCACCTGCAAGGAGACGGCCGCTCGATCCCTGGGGCAGGGGAAGCCTGGAACCGGGAGGCAGGGTGGCGCGGAGTTCGTGACGGCTGTCGACACTCACGAGGCAAACGCGCTCATCACCCCGCCGCACCCACAGCTGCGCCGTTTCGTTGGTGCGGTCCCGCAGTTCCTGAAGGACGGGTGCACCGGCGTTCTCAAGTGAGGAGCGGACGAACCGGTCACCCAGCCTGAAAGCTCCGCTTTCGGCACGCCGGAGGAACCCGTAGTCGGCCATTTGCAGGGCCAGGCGGTGCGCCGTCGACAGCGAGAGGCCGGTCCGCCGTGACAGCTCGCTTGCTGAAACGGCGGACCGGCCCACGGCATCGAGGATGGCGGCGGCACGTTCGAGCGTGCGGTTGCTTCCGTTGGTGTCAGTAGACGGCATGTGGACAGCCTATGATGCCCGCTTAGCCCTTGGCGGCCACGGACTCCGTCATGTATTCGGCCACAACCTTCTGCGAGATGGCCACGTCCAGCACGAAGACGCCCTCGTCGTGGGTGGCGAGCCAGTCCTGAAGTTGCCTTAGGTCGGCCAGGGTGTGTGCCTTGGTCCCGTCGGCGCCAAGGGCGCGGCCGACGGCGGCGAAGCCCACTTCGTCGATGAGCATCGCCTGGTCGTGCAGCCCCTTCACGGCGTACTGGTGCAGTTCGGCGCCGTAGGCGGAGTCGTTGAGGACCACCACCACGCCCTTGCGCGTGGCCCGGAGGAATGTCTCAAAATCGGCCAGGCCCATCAGCCCGCCGCCGTCGCCGCTGACCAGCACCGTGGTGCGCTCGGGGCGGGCCACAGAGACTCCGGCGGCGGACCCGAAGCCCATCCCGATGGACTGGAAGGCGGTGCCGACGAGGATCATGGCGTGCGGGTCCGGGACGGAAAGGTACATCGGTGCCCAGCCAATGAAGTGGCCGCCGTCCATGACCACGGAACGTTCAGCCGGGAGGATCTGGTCCAGGGCAGCGACGACGGCGCGCGGGTTGAGGCGGCCGTCGGGGCCGAATTCGACGGGGTCTTCGCTGGGATGTGATGAACGGAAGTCCGTGCTCGACACTTCGGGGACGTTGTCACGCCACGTCGATGCTGCGCGGGGGAGGCGTTCGAGAAGGCCTTCGATGAACGGGCGGATGTCCGCCCGGACGTACTCCGCAGCTGCTCGGTGGCCGGTGTCCGGTTCGTTGTCGACCCGGATGATCGTGGTGCCTTCCGGGAACAGGGTTCCGTAGCGTGTCTGGAAGATGTTCTGGCTGGCCCCCACCACCAGGACGACGTCCGCCTGCCGCGCAACGTCGAGGCGGTGGCGGCGGGTGAAGCCGCCGGCGATGCCCAGGTCCCAGGGGCTGTTGAAGGCGTTGGCTGCCATGACCGAGGTCATGAAGAGGGCGCCGAGCCGGTCGCCCACGGCGCCCAGGGAAGCGGTTGCATCGGCAAGCAGCACGCCGCGTCCGGCCAGGATCAGGGGTCGCTGGGCTGCGGCGAGCAGGCCGGCTACCCGGTCCAGTTCGCCAGGTTTTGCGTGCCAGGCCGCCTTCACGGGCAACGGTTCGAGCGGTTCCGTCTCAGCGGGCGGCGCCGTGGCCAGATCGTAGGGAATGGCGAGCACCACGGGCTGTACGGTTTGCAGCGCGAGGTCGAAGGCGCGGTGGGCGGCGGCGGCGGCGTTGTCTGGTCCGGCCACGAGGGTGACCACGCCGGCTGCTTCGCTTGCCTTGGCTTGGTCGATGTCGAACGGCCGCGGACCGCTTGAGGGTGCATCTCCTGCGACCAGGACCAGCGGGATACGGGCCATGCGGGCCTCAGCGAGTGTGGTGTAGGCGTTGGTGAAGCCAGCACCGTAGGTGGTGGTCGCGGCTGCCACGTCCCCGGTTGCCCGGTAGTACGCGTCCGCCATCGCGACGGTGGCGGATTCGTGGCGGGCGGAGGTGAAGGGGAACCCGCGGCGGGTCAGCCTACTGATCAGGTGGACGTTGCCATTGCCCATCAGGCCGAACAGATGGGCCGCCCGCTCTGCCACAACGTCGGCGACTATCGCGGAAACGTGGCCCTCGTCCGGAAGCGCAGATGCCTCGCCTGTCGGAATTTCGGTGCTGGTAGTCGTCATGGCGTTCTCATGTTCCTAGAGTTGAAAGGAGGGGGTAAACGGAAAGGACCCGCGATGCCGCGTCGCGGTGCTTTCGGCTGAGTGCGACGTAGGTGGCGGCGTTCTGCCGGCAGTGCTCTATTTCCTCCGGCGTTAGCGGGCGGCGCACCTTGGCGGGAACCCCTGCCACGAGGAAGCCCGGCGGCACCTCGGTGCCCTCGAGGACCAGTGCATTGGCCGCGACCAGGGAACCGGCCCCGATGACGGCGCCGTTTAGGACTGTCGCATTCATGCCGATGAGTGCACCTTCGCCCACTGTGCAGCCGTGCAGCACAGCCCCGTGTCCCACGCTCACGCCACTGCCGATGCGCGCGGGGTAGCCGGGGTCCGCGTGCACAACAGCGGTGTCCTGGATATTGCTGCCCTCGCCGATCAGGATGTCTTCCATGTCTGCCCGAAGGACCGCCCCATAGAAGATGCCCGTGCCGGCGCCAACAGTTGCTGGTCCGACGACGGTGGCCGTGGGAGCCACCCAGGCGTCATCGGCTATGGATGGAGTGCGGCCGTCAAGGGCCAGGATGTTGTTGCTCAAGATGGTCCTTCGTTGGTGGGTTGCGACGGCGGTGCCCGCAGCTGTGCGGGCACCGCCGTTCTTCCCTGCTGTTGTTAGCTAAGGAACGGGACGATCAGTGACGTCACGAACAGGACGAGCGCTCCGCCGAGGCGGTTGGTGAGGGCCGCGAACGGCATGAGGTGCATGCGGTTGGCCGCGCTCAGGACGGAGACGTCGCCGCTGCCTCCGGTGTCGGCCATGACCAGGCCGGGCGTGATGGATGCTTCCACGAAGTTGAACTTCACGAGCCATCCGAGGAACCCGGAGGTCAGCGTTGCGATGATGACGGTGCAGATGGTGAGCAGGATGAACAGGGGATTGCTCAGGGAAGCGAAGACCTGTGTCATGTCGATGTAGGTGATGCTGACGCCGACGAGCAGGGCCGGAACCAGCACTGTGCCAATCAGATCGCCCCAGTCCGCGGTGGAATCCTCGACGTCCTGGGGGAGCAGCTTGAAGATCTTCACTACCGCGGCGGCGATGATGGTCCATGCGTAGGGGTGCAGTCCGGGAATGAAGGCGGCCACGAGGTTGCCGAAGACAAAGAGGCTGCCGGCAATCAGGAGGCCCTTGCCCAGAGCAATGAAGGAGGAGGTGTCGCGCTTCGGCGGCAGGGTGAGGTCGCCGCCGCGGCCGGTGATCCGCAGTAGCTGGCCGTGCCCGTTGAAACCCACGAACAGCTGTTTTTTGCGCTTGCCGAGTCCGTTGTAGATACCCGCAATAAGGATGCAGACCACGTTGGCCATCACGACGGCGGACATGAGGTCACCCATGAAGGTGGCGGAGTCACCGCCGGTCGCTGCGGCGTACATCTTCGACATGGGCAGGGCACCGACCCCAAGCCCGCCGGCCATGATGGGCGCGGCTATGAACAGGATGCCGTCGACGAAGCCGAAACCCGTCAGCGCTGCTATGACCCCAACGAGAACGAAGGTCGCGATCAGGCAGCCGATGAGGGGGACAGCGAACCGCGGACCCGCCTTCAGCAGTAGCGCACGTGGCATGCCGAGGATGGAGCCGGCGATGATACCGACGACGAAGAAGTCCAGGAAGCCCTGCCCGTCAACGAAGTTCTTCACCACCGAGACGATGTTCTCCGGCATCCACCCCAGAAACACCAGTGTGGCGGGGACAAAAGTACACAGGATGGTGGGGAGACCGAAGTCCCTGACCACCGGGAAGAGGTTGCCGATCCAGATGAAAAGGCCGCCGAGGAGGATGGTGGTGGCAAAACCCACCACCATCGTGTCCGGGAGGTTGCCCGTGAGTGCGGCGGCGAGGACCAGGCCCGCGAGGACGAGGTAGAGGGGAGCAGGGACGCTCGCGATGCGGAATCCCTGATTGCCGGGGTAGTGAGTGCCGGGGCGGGGTCCTGCGGTGCGGGTTACCGGATGCTCGACGCCACCGGCGGGGCCGGAGGTGGTCTCGACCGTGGCGTTGTCCGTTGGTTCGCTGGTGATTTCCGTGGTGCGGGGGCTTGTAGACATCATCGTCTCCAAAACGGTGAGTAGGAATTGTTGGTTGATGCGTGCCTTTGAAGGCGGCTGGGTTGCTGCTTGGGATTTAGCGCGCAATTCTCTAGCGGGTAGGGTCGAGCGGCCCGGCGGCAGGGGAGGTCGTGACCGCGTCGCGGGCGAGGCGGACGGCTTCCGCGAGACGGTCCTCGTCAATACCTGTCTCATGGCCTGCGTCGTGCAGGTGCCGAACGAGTTCCTCCGTGGCGATGTTGCCGTGGGCGCCGGGGGCGAAGGGGCAGCCGCCGTAACCGCCCAGGGCTGCGTCGAAGCGGGTGATGCCGGTATCTACGGCCGCGCTGGCGGTGGCCAGTGCCTGGCCGTGAGCGTTGTGGAGGTGGAGGTAGTAGGTGAGGTCCGGCTCTGCCTCGCGGACGTGTCTCATGCTGGCCATCACCTGCTGGGTAGGGGTGGTGCCCAACGTGTCAGCCAGGCCGACGTCGCGGATGCCCATGTCCTTAAAGGCGCGGACCACACGCAGGAGGTAGCCAGGGTCGATGCTGCCTTGGAAGGGGCAGGTGAATGCCGTGGAGATACCGGCAAAGAAGCGGGTTTCGGGGACCCGGGCCACAGCGGAGGCGAGGCTTGCGAGGGCGTCCTCGATGGCCTGTCCGGCGTTTGCGTTGCTGTGCGCCTGACTGGCTGAAGTGACCACCTGTATGTCCGTGGCTCCTGCCTCGACGGCACGCTCGATGCCCCTGCCGTTCAAGGCCAGGCTGGTGTAGGTGACGTCCGCGACAACCGGCAGCGATGAAATGACGTCGGCGGCGTCGACCATCTGGGGTACGCGCCTCGGGTTGACGAAGGATGCTGCTTCAATGCGCTTGATCCCCGCCGCGACCAGAGCCTCAGCGATCTCGAGCTTGTGCGCTGTTGAGACGATGACCGGTTCGTCCTGCAGCCCGTCGCGGAGGAAGACATCGGTGATTTCCACCTTCATGTTCAGCGCACCTCCTGTAGCCCGAGTTCGGCGATTTCTTCAGCGTCCATACCGGCCAGCTCCTGCAGGACCTCCCGTGTGTGCTGGCCCAGCTCCGGGCCCACCCAGTTGACGCGACCCTCGTGACCGGGGATCTTGGGCACGACGCCGGGAAAGCGGATCAGCTCTGGCTCGTTTTCGATGACCACTTCGTGGGTCTGGATCATGTCGCGAGCCAGGTAGTGCTTGTCGACGGCGATGCTGGGCGCGTCGTACACCGGACCGGCGGGGACGCCGGCGTCGTCCAGCTTGTCGAGCACCTCGGTGAGGGGCATGCTTCCCGTCCAGGCCGAGATCGCGCCGTTGAGCTCTTCCTCGCGGGCGCCACGGGCCTCTGTGGTCAGGAGGGTTTCGTCCTCAGCCAGATCATCGCGGCCGATTGCGCGCATGAGGCGGACGAAGACGGAGTTCGAGTTCCCGCCGATGACCACCTCGAGCTCGTCCTGGCAGAGGTAGGAGCCGGTAGGTACGACGCCGGGCAGGGCGCCGCCGGTGCGCTGCCGGATCATGCCGTACGCGTCGTAGTCCGGGACGAGGGACTCGAGAAGGCTGAAGACGCCTTCATAGAGAGCGACGTCCACGACCTGGGAGCGTCTCGTCTGTGCCGCGCTCTGTGCACCGCGGGCCTTCTGCAGCATGAGCATCAGTGCACCAATAACCCCGTACAGGCCGGCCACGGTGTCACCCATGCTGGCGGCCGCGCGGCCGGCCGGGCGGTCGGGTTCGCCGGTGATGTAGCGCAGGCCGGCGAAGGACTCCGCGGAACTGCCAAAGCCGGCGCGGTTCTTGTAGGGGCCAGTCTGGCCGTAGCCGGAGATCCGCACCATCACCAGTGCAGGGTTGAGTTCCTGAAGGACGTCCGGGCCCAGGCCCCACTTCTCGAGAGTGCCGGGACGGAAGTTCTCGATCACCACGTCGCACTGGGCCGCAATCCTCTTGACCGCTTCGCGTCCGGTCTCGGACCGTAAGTCCAGAACCACGGACTTCTTGTTGCGGCCGATCGTGCGGAACAGCATGGAGGTGGTGCCGCGGGTCTTACGCCAGTCGCGCAGCTCGTCACCGCCTTGGGGCTTTTCGATTTTGATGACTTCGGCCCCGAAGTCACCGAAAAGGCGGGCCGCGAAGGGCGCCGCGATAAAGCTGCCAAGCTCCAGCACGCGGATGCCTTGGAGCGGGAGGGTGTTCCCCTCAATGGAAAGTTCCTGCGTCATGTCATTCCTGCCTGCGTCGTTGAATGCCAGGGTTCCCACTGAATGGGAAGTACTTGTCATTGGGCGGATAGACGATAGCAGGGTAGTGTGATGCGCGCAACAGCACGATTTTGTGCGGCTGGCGCAGGGTGAAGCGCGGCCATGCGAATCTTGAGGATGTAAATCTTGACCGTGTAAGGGTGGCAGGTGATGGAAGCTAGGAACGCCGCGGCGAAGCCGCGGCCTGGCGAACCGGTGGGGCCCCAGAGCGGCACCCTGGTGGATGCCGAGATCGATGAGCTGCCCGCCCCGGAGCCCACCCGCGTCGGAAGCCGCAGGCAGCTTGCCTATCTGGGCGTGTGCCTGGTCCTGATCGGGCTGAATCTACGGAGCGTCTTCTCCAGTTTCTCCGCGGTGCTCCCGGAAGTCACCGCGCAGGTGCCGCTCCCGGGATGGGCTGTGGCAGTGCTGACCACTGTTCCGGTCACGTTGCTCGGAGTGTTCGCTCCGCTTGCCCCGGTCCTGGCCCGGCGGTTCGGTGCCGAACGGGTCCTGCTCGGCGCCATGGGGATCCTGACTGCGGGGCTCCTGCTGCGTCCGGCGGAACTGGGCATCCCGGGAGCGGGGGGCCACCTGCCTGCCCTCCTTGCCGGGACGGCGGCCGGCGGGGCCGCGATCGCCTTGTGCAACGTCCTGCTCCCCGGCTTGGTCAAACGCGACTTCCCGCACCGGCTCGGCCTCATGGGCGGGCTGTACACCACGGCCATCTGCGCCTCCGCGGCACTCGGCGCCGGCTTCACCTACCCGATCTACGCCGCCACCGGCGAGTGGACCCTGGCCTTGTGGTTCTGGGCGGTGCCCGCCGCCGTCGTGCTTTTGCTCTTCCTCCCCGTGGCGGTCCGCCAGCGCTCCGTGCGGCACCAGACCCTCAGGGACGGCGTGAACGTATGGCGTTCCGCGGTGGCGTGGCAGGTCACCATCTTTATGGTGCTGCAGGCAATGATGTCCTTCAGCGTGTTCGCCTGGCTGGCGCCCATCCTGCGGGAGCGGGGCGTGGACGGGGCGACGGCGGGGCTGATCGTGTCGGTATGCATCGTGCTGCAGATGGTCGGGTCACTTTTTGCGCCGGCCCTTGCGGCCAGGTTCCGCGACCAGCGGCCCATCAACACCGTGGTGGCGCTGATGACCGGCTGCGGATTCGCCCTCAGCATCTTTGGCCCCCTGGACCTGGTGTGGGTCTGGGCCGGGCTGCTTGGACTTGGCCAGGGAAGCCTCACCGCTGTGGCACTCACCATGATCATGCTCCGCACCCGCGACGGACACACGGCAGCGCACCTGTCCGGCATGATGCAGGGCGTGGGCTACGGGCTGGGCTCGACCGGGACACTGATGGTGGGCCAGCTGCACCAGGCAACGGGCTCCTTCGCCGCCGCGGGCGTTCTGTTCCTGCTGGTCGGCCTGCTGGCGGCGGTGTTTGGCTACCGCGCCGGCCGCAACCGGTACGTCAGCTGACGCTGGGCCCCGCTGTCCGGATTCCGCCTTTCGCTACTGGCCACCGGCGCGCGGTCCGGGCCAAGGTTCTGGGAGTACCGATTTCACTCGGCGGTGTCCTTCTGGTCGGCGTTACCGAGCACCGCCGCAGCCGGCGCGGGCGATTCCGCGGTGTAGTTCCGCGCGAGCTCCGGGTGGTGCAGGTCCAGGGCGGGACGTTCGGAGCGGATGCGGGGCAGGGACGTGAAGTTGTGGCGCGGCGGCGGGCAGGATGTGGCCCACTCCAGGGAGGCGCCGAAGCCCCACGGGTCATCGACTTCAACCCGTCCTTCGGTGCTGCGTGAGGTGATGTAGACGTTCCACAAGAACGGGATCAGTGACGCGCCCAGCAGGAAGGAGAAGTAGGTGGAGAACTGGTTCATCCACGTGAAGCCGTCCTGCGGCATGTAGTCCGCGTAGCGGCGCGGCATGCCGTCGACGCCCAGCCAGTGCTGGATCAGGAAGGTGCCGTGGAAGCCGACGAACAGCATCCAAAACTGGATCTTGCCGAGGCGCTCGTTGAGCATCTTGCCGGTCCATTTGGGCCACCAGAAGTAGAAGCCGGCGAACATGGCGAACACGACGGTGCCGAACACCACGTAGTGGAAATGCGCCACCACGAAGTACGTGTCGGAGACGTGGAAGTCCAGCGGCGGCGAGGCCAGGATGATGCCGGTCAGGCCACCGAAGAGGAACGTCGCCAGGAAGCCGATGCTCCACAGCATCGGGGTTTCGAAGGTCAGGGAGCCCCGCCACATGGTGCCGATCCAGTTGAAGAACTTCACGCCGGTCGGAACGGCGATCAGCATTGTCATGAAGGAGAAGAACGGCAGCAGCACCGCGCCCGTGACAAACATGTGATGGGCCCATACCGTCACGGACAGCGCCGCGATGGAAATGGTCGCATAGACCAGGCCCTTGTAGCCGAAGATCGGCTTGCGGCTGAAGACCGGGAAGATCTCGGAGACGATGCCGAAGAACGGCAGCGCGATGATGTACACCTCGGGGTGGCCGAAGAACCAGAACAGGTGCTGCCAGAGAATGGGACCGCCGTTCTCCGGGTCATAGATGTGCGCACCAAAGCGGCGGTCTGCACCCAGGGCGAACAGGGCAGCGGCCAGCGGCGGGAAGGCCATGATGACCAGGATCGCCGTTATCAGCGTGTTCCAGGTAAAGATCGGCATCCGCCACATGGTCATGCCCGGGGCGCGCATGCAGATGATCGTGGTGATGAAGTTGACCGCGCCAAGGATGGTGCCGAAGCCGGAGAGTGCCAGACCGAAGACCCACAAGTCACCGCCCACGCCGGGGCTGAACGTCGTGTTGGACAGCGGTGCGTACGCGGTCCACCCGTACGACGCGGAGCCCTGCGGGGTGATGAAGCCGGACACGGCGATCGTGGAGCCGAAGAGGAAGAACCAGAAGGCCAGAGCGTTCAGGCGCGGGAACGCGACGTCGGGGGCCCCCAGCTGGAGGGGCATGATCACGTTAGCGAACCCGGCAAACAGCGGCGTCGCGAACATCAGCAGCATGGCCGTGCCGTGCATGGTGAAGAGCTGGTTGTACTGCTCTTTGGTCGTCACGATTTGCAAGCCCGGCTCGAACAGCTCGGCGCGGATCAGCAGCGCCATGATACCGGCGAGGCAGAAGAACACGAACGACGAGATCAGGTACATGTAGCCGATGGTCTTGTGGTCGGTCGAGGTGATCCAGTTGACCACCATGCTGCCCTTGCGCCGGGGAACCACGGCCGGAACTCCACGGACCGTCACATCTGGTGCTTGCTGATATCCGGACATGGTCTGCCACTCCTGAGGATCGCCTTGCAGGGCCCCCAATATTAGAGCTGAGTGCGGCCGGAACCAGAAAGTTCACCGAACCGACAGCACCAGACTAACCCCTTGGCAGGGCTGTGTGTACGTAACTTCGCACAATGAAATAGCCCTCTCGGTTTCATTCTGGAACGCCGTTAATTTCCATGTGTTCGAAGCCCACCGAAGCCTCCTGCCATGCGGGGCGCAGCTGAGCGTCAGCGCCTGCCGGCTGGTTGCCGGACGCCGGCAAACCGGCGTCCGGCAGAAGGTTCCGCTGGCCATTCGCTCGTCACCGGCGACCGCCGTCGAATGGGTCGTCGCTCGGCAGGTCAGCGCGGCCGGACGTATCCCGCCCGGGCGTCGCGGGCCCGGACGTGTCCCGGTACTGCGCGTCGCGGTAGGGTTCCGCGAGCGTCGGATCTGCCGGCCACGAGTCGGACTCTGTTCCCTCGTCCGCCAGGGGGTTGGGCGGGTACGTTCCGGTGAGGCCCGCCGTCGTCACGTCAGGGCCGGGCAACTGCACCGGCGGCGGCGGAACGGCTGCCCCGGCGTCGGGGATCCGGGTGACGGGAGTCGGGTAACCGCCCGCAGCCGGGCGTGCACCGGCGCCGCCGGCGCTGGGCGGCGCGCCCGCGCCCAGGCTGCGGCTGAGCCGGCCGGCCAGGACACCGGCTCCGGCCGCCAGCAGCAGGAAGGTTCCGGGGCGCTGGCGCGCGAAGGATTTCACCTCGTCCAGCAGTGCGCCCGGATCCCGCCTGTCCAGCCAGCTGGCGACGGCGGAGGAGCGCTCGGCCGCCTCGCGCACGAGGTCGGGGGCGACCCCGGGCTGGTCCGAGGCGGAGGCCATGGAGTGAAGCTGGGATGAAATTGACCGCAGGCCTTCGGCGGCCTTTTGCTGCTGGGTGCCGGCCTGGTCCGTGAGGCTCCATTTCGCCTGGTGCAGGAGGTCCCGGGCGCTGGTCTTCACCTCGGCGGCGACGTTGGCGGCCTCGATCTTTGCCGTCTCGGCCACAGTCTGGGCGGAGTCCGCTGCCGTCCGGGAGACGTCGGCAGCGCCCTGCTTGGCCGTCTCCGCGGTGGACGTGCCAGTGGTGGACGGGCCAGTGGTGGAGGTGGCGGGGCCAGTCACCGACGCTGTCGTGGCGCCCTCCGCAGTGGCGCTGTAGATCTCGCCGTCCGCCTCGCGCGGAAACCTCGACGCCGGCCGGAGGGGATCCTGGCCGGCACCCTGACTGGTTTCCGGGGTGCCGTAAACTCCGTCCTGGGGCACTTCGTTCTCCGTCATCTTCGCTCCCTTTCCAAAAAGATCGGCTGCTGATCACAACCCGGCCATGCCGGGACTTAAATAGTAAGCATGATTACTAACGGTCCGTAAGTGCCCCGTGCCCAGCACTTTGAGCACGGGCACGCCGGCGGGCCGCCCGGATTCCGCCGTGAACTAGGCTGGAACCATGGACAAGGCGGGGGATCTCTGATGGCGAAGCGGGGGAGAGCGGCCCGGAACGCGGGCGGCAGTTCACCCGGAGTGGTGGAGGTGCCCAAGGGTTCCCGTCCGGACGGTCCGGCCGCAGGCATCTACTACATCGATACCGGTGACTGTGAGCTGATCCCGGACCAGGACAATTCCACCGGCTGGCTGCTGCGCATCAACGGCGTCATGAGCTCGCACATTGACCTCGCGGAGCCGTTGTTCCTCGATTTCGAGTACATGCGCTGGATCTCGGCGCTCGTGGAGTCACGCTGGCCACGGGAGTCAAGGCCCAAGCTCCGCGCCCTGCACCTTGGCGGCGGAGCGTGCTCGCTGGCCCGCTACTTCCACGCCGCGTACCCCGACGCCCGGCAGGTGGTGGTGGAACTGGACGGCAAACTCGCCGATTACGTACGCGGCTGGTTCGACCTGCCCAAGGCGCCCCTGCTCCGCCTGCGCGTGGGGGAAGCCCGCGACGTCACCGAGAGCCTGACCGGGCAGACCCGGGACGTGATCATCCGCGACGTGTTCGCCGGTTCCCTGACGCCCCGGCCGCTGACCACGCGGGAGTTCAACAGCCACGTCCGGCGCGTGCTGGCCCCCGGCGGGCTCTACGTGGCCAACTCCGGCGATGCCCCCGATCTGAAGAACGCCCGCGAGGATGCGGCCACGATTGCGGATTCATTCGAGCACACCATGATCATTGCCGATCCCGCCATGCTCAAGGGCCGCCGCTACGGCAACATGGTCATGGCCGGCAGCGATTCGCCCTTCGACGACGACCCCGGCCTCGCGCGGCGGCTGCTCGGCGGTGCGGTGCCGGCCCACATCTGGAACGACGCGAAAGTGCGGGCGTTCGCGGCAGGTGCCCCGGTCCGATGCGACCCGAAGGCCCCGGCCGACGTCGAGTAACCCCATCCACCGGCCTGTAAGCGCTCATCCGCTGCTCCGTAGCCGCCCTTGCGGAGCCCCTAAACGGCGCCTACGGAGCAATCGACGTGGATTTTGGCGATGCGGATTTGGGCCTGCCCAGCAGCGCATCGCGGTGCGCCGCCGTCTGTTCCCGGAGGGCCTGCACGAGGGCCGCCACGGCCGGCCGGCGCAGGGAGTCGGGCCGGAGCACCATCCAGTAGGGCAGCGTTTCCGCGAATTGCTCCGGCAGGATCCGGACGAGATCCGGATGCAGGTCGGCTGCAAAGCATGGAAGGAACCCGATCCCGGCTCCCGCCCGGGTGGCCTCCACGTGGACAAAGACGTTGGTGGAGCTCAGCCCGTCCCGCATCGCCGGCACCAGCCGGCGCGGGGCGTCCAGGTCGTCCACCTGCAGCATCGAATCGACGAAGTAGACGAGCGCATGGGCAGTCAGTTCCTCCACCGTGGCCGGGGTCCCGTACTCGGCGAGGTAGCCGCGGGAGGCGTACATTCCCAGCGTGTACTCGCCCAGCTGCGCCGCTTCGGCGCGGTGGACCTGCGGCTCGCCGACCACCACCTCGACGTCCAGGCCGGACCGCTGCTGGAGGGCCCGGCGCGTCACGGTGATGATCTCGACGCTGAGGCCGGGATGGTCGCGGCGGAGCCGGGCCACGGCCGGGGCGGCGATGTAGGCGCTGAAGCCGTCCGTCGCGGTCATCCGGACGACGCCCGTGATGGGATCAGGGGCGTGCCCGCGCTGGTCCAGGGTGCGTACGGCCCCTTCCACCTGTTCGGCCACCCGCACAGCCTCGGCGCCGAGTTCGGTGAGCTCCCAGCCGCCCGCGGCGCGCGAGAGCACCCGGCCGCCCAGCGCCTTCTCCAGCGCCGCGATCCGCCGCGAGACGGTGGTGTGGTTCAGCCCGAGGGTCTGGGCCGCCGTCGTAAATCTTCCGGTGCGGGAAACGGCGAGCAGGACCAGCAGGTCATCCGGGTTGGCGTTCATGTCTGCAATTCTGCACATAGCGGGTGCCGGTTTGGGCATTGAATCGCCGTGGATGTGCGGGGATACTCAATGAAGCCATTTCAGTGCTGAGCGTCACAGCAGCCGCACGCTGAGCTGCTTGAGTTGGGCCCGCCCCGGCAACGCCGGGGCGGGCCGCCTCCCCGGATTTTCTGAGATGGCTCTATAAGGAAGGCTGGGTTATGGATAACACGCTGAACGGACGCAAGGCACTGGTGACCGGCGGTGCCGGCGGGATCGGCGCCGCCAGCGTCCGCGCCCTGGCTGCACGCGGGGCAAAAGTGGTGATCGCCGACGTGGACGAGTCGGCCGCCGCGAAACTCGCCGACGAGGTCGGCGGCTCCTCGTGGGCCGTCAACCTGCTCGACGTCGAATCGCTCCAGACGCTCAGCCTGGACTGCGACATCCTGGTGAACAACGCCGGGATCCAGCGCATCAGCCCCATCGAGGAGTTCGATCCGGCCGATTTCCGCCGCATCATCACCCTCATGCTCGAGGCGCCGTTCCTGCTGATCCGCGCCGCGCTGCCGCACATGTACGCCAACAACTTCGGCCGCATCATCAACCTGTCATCCGTCCACGGCCTGCGGGCCTCGCCGTTCAAGAGCGCGTACGTCTCCGCCAAGCACGGCCTGGAGGGCCTGAGCAAGGTGACGGCACTCGAGGGCGGCGCGCACGGCGTCACGTCCAACTGCATTAACCCCGGGTACGTCCGCACGCCCCTGGTGGAGGCGCAGATCGCCGACCAGGCCAAGGTGCACGGCATTGACGAGTCCGAGGTCCTTGCCAAGATCATGCTGACCGAAGCGGCGGTCAAGCGCCTGGTGGAACCGGAGGAAGTGGCGTCCCTGGTGGCGTGGCTGGCATCCGACGACGCCGGCATGGTCACCGGCGCCAGCTACACGATGGACGGCGGCTGGTCCGCGCGGTAACCCGCTGCCCGCAACCAGCTGCCTCTCTAGCGCCTCAAATGCAGGGGCCCGCCAACCGTTTGGCGGTTTCTAGGGGTCGTTGCAACACCTGTTGGTTAGGTGGTTAGTAGTAAATCACGCAGACGCTCGGCTGGAGTTTTCCAGCCGAGCGTTTTGCGTGGGCGGCCGTTGAGTTCCTGGGCGACGTGTTCGAGGTCTTCGGGTCCGTGGACGGACAGGTCGGTGCCTTTGGGGAAGTACTGGCGCAGCAGCCCGTTCGTGTTCTCGTTGGAGCCGCGTTGCCAGGGGCTGGCCGGGTCGCAGAAGTAGACCTGCATGTCGGTGGCGAGGGTGAAGGACTGATGGCCTGCCATTTCCGCGCCCTGGTCCCAGGTCAGGGAGCCTCGCAGGTGTGCCGGCAAGGTGGCCATGGTCTTGACGAGTCCGTCGCGGACGGTTTCGGCGGTGTGATCCCCGGGGAGGTGGACGAGCATGACGTAGCGGGTGGTGCGTTCGACCAGGGTCGCGATCGCTGACTGGTTG
>NZ_JBHVVJ010000011.1:0-13834 GCF_042883665.1 Arthrobacter sp. NPDC058192
ACACTATTGAGTTCTCAAACAACAGACACACCCGGCACCACCACAACCATCAATCGGTCGCGGATCGCTCCGGAGCAACTTTTCAAACTTACCCGAACCCCGGACACTTAGCAAATCAGCATTTCCGCGATTTGCTTGCTTCCGAGAAGGTCCCCACGCTTATTTGACGCACTAATTAGTGCACCATTTTTCAGGCTGTTTATCAGGGGTTCGGTCGCTTTCTTTCCGCATCAGCGGCGGCGACTCGAATTACTTTACACGCCGGGAGGACCCTGCACAAATCGGCCCACGGAGAGGCCCTCTGGCGTAAAAATGCCCGTAACCGCGCGGATCCCGGCCGCCAGGAACGCCCCCGGCGGCCAGCAGGCCGCCGTCGAACTTTTATGCAGTGGCTCACACCGCCCGAGGCGGGCGGTTGCACAACCGCAACCGCGCCTAGCTGTCCCCCAGCAGGGCGGTGCGGGAGTCCCTGGACTGCCTCTAGCTGACGGTGCCGGGGCCGCGCTTCCTGCAGAGTAAGGAGCTGCCCGACGGCGGCCTCAAGTTCCTGCTCCACGTTCAGGCACACGCCGAAGTCGGCCCCATCGCACGCCGGCCAGCGGTAAGCTGGCGGCCATGGACGGGAACAAGACCATCTTCGGTTGGGCCTTCGGAGACCCCGCACGCACCGGGGATGAAGAGTACCTGGCGACGCTCAGGGACGAGTCGCTGGAGAACGCGCGGCAGGATGCAGTCCGGCAGGGCGTGCAGATCGATTCCGGCACGGCGGTCTTCACCGTGGTCTCCGAAGACGATTCCCTGATCGATGCGGGCGAATCAGCGCGGGGGCGGATAACGGTGCGCTGCACCGTGCACGTGGAGGGTCCGGGCGCAGAGGACATCCATGCCGAGGGGCCGATGAACGGCTAGCGGCCCCACTATGGCGATGACTGTCGTGCGGTCACCAGCCGCCGCGCGTTGGCGTATGTCCCTTTCGGGCATCGTCGGGCATGGCCATTTCGGCCCGCAGGCCCAGCAGCCGGATCGGGCGCCCCGCTTCGATTGCGGCTGAAAGGTCCAGGACGCGCGCGAGGATTTCGTTCCGGTCGAAGGTCGCGGGAATCTTCCTCGCGTGGGTCTTGGTGAAGAACGGCGCGTACCGCACCTTGAGGGTCAGCCCGACCACGGGCCGCCCTTCGGCCACAACATCCTCAAGGACACGCGCTGTCAGCTCCTTCACGGCGTCGTCCACCTGGGCAGGCACGGTCAAGTCGTGCTGGAAGGTGGTCTCCCGGCTGTGCCCGCGGGCAACCCACGGTGTGTCGTCGACTACGCTGGCGCCGTCCCCGCGGCCGAGCTCCGCGTACCAGGGACCCATCTTGGGTCCGAACTCCGGGACCAGCTCTTGTGGGTCGGCCGCGGCGAGCTCGGCGACAGTGTTGATCCCGAGTTTGGCCAGCCGGGCCGACACTTTGGTTCCGACGCCCCACAGGTCCTTGGTGGGCCGGCCGCCCATGACCTCGAGCCAGTTTCCGGCAGTGAGACGGAAGACGCCGGCCGGCTTGCCGAAACCGGTGGCCACCTTGGCTCGGACCAGGGTGTCGCCGATTCCCACGCTGCAATGCAGCTGCGTCCGCTCCAGCACGGCGGCCTGCACCTGCCGGGCGTAGGCTTCGGGGTTCTCTGTCTCAGCGCCCATAAAGGCCTCATCCCACCCCAGCACCTGCACGGTGGCGCCGGGCTGCGCCCGGAGGGTGGCCATCACCGTTTCAGACGCCTCGAGGTAAGCCTCCTGATCGACGGGCAGGATCACCGCGTCCGGCACTTTCCGGGCCGCAATGCGTAAGGGCATGCCGGAACCGACGCCAAAGGCCCTGGCCTCGTAGGATGCGGTGGACACCACTGCCCGTTCCGTGGGGTCGCCCCGGCCGCCGACAATGACCGGCCGGCCCGCAAGCTCCGGCCGCCGGAGCACCTCGACAGCCGCGATGAACTGGTCGAGGTCGACGTGCAGCACCCACCGAATTCCGCTCACGCCACCAGTGTGCCCTAAACATTCCGGGCAAGCATCGGCTGTCCACCCGGGCGTGCCCCCGGAAGCCCGCGGATCGGCCCGAAATCCGGGCGAGTGATCCGCTGCTCCGCTGGTGCCGGTCGCTCATCGCCCGGTCGGGGACATCAGCACAGTCATAGGTTATTTTGGAGGCCGGACACTAGCGGCCCGGCTCGAGCCCGAAAGAAGGATTGAGTGGACAGTGATGCTGGCAAGTGGTTCCTGAGTCGCGATGAGCGGGGGAACCTGGCGTCGGACGTGCAAGCGGGCGGGGCGGGGTCTCCGGGCTGGTCGGAGGGCAACCTCGTGCGGCCCCTGATTCATGGAGCGACCTACTTCGCCCGGCTGCATGAGGAGCTGACGGCTCTGCAGGCGGGAGACCGTCTGTGGTTTACCGACTGGCGTGGCGACGCCGATGAGCGGCTGCTGGCGGACGGACCGTCGATCGGGGACCTGCTCGCGGACTTGGCTCGCGCGGGAGTGGAAGTGCGGGGCCTGGTCTGGAGATCCCACGGAGAGCGCGTATCGGCCCCGATTAGCGGCCGATCCAACGAGCTCCTCGGCCGTGAAATCAACGAGGCCGGCGGAGAGGTGCTGCTGGATCAGCGTGTCCGGCTGTTCGGTTCCCATCACCAGAAAATCTTCGTCATCCGCCGTCGTGAGAATCCGTCGCAGGACGTCGCCTTCGTTGGCGGGCTTGACCTTTCCCACAGCCGCCGGGACGATGCCGATCACGCGGGAGACCCGCAAGCGGTGACCATGGATTCCCGGTACGGGAAGCGGCCACCGTGGCACGACGCCGCCCTCGAACTGCGGGGCCCCGTGGTGGCGGATGTGCTGGCAGTGTTCGCTGAGCGGTGGAATGACCCCCATCCCCTGGACCGGCGCACTCCCTACCGGATGCTGCTGCAGCGTCTCGCCCGAATGCCCCGGCACCCCAAACCGCTCCCGGCTACTGCGCCGCCACCACCGCCGGCGGGCCCTCACGCGGTGCAGCTGCTCCGCACCTACGGTGTGAGACGTCCCCCGTTTCCGTTCGCACCCCGCGGAGAGCGCAGCGTCGCCCGCGCGTACGCGAAGGCCTTCGCCCGCGCCCGCTCCCTGATCTACATCGAGGACCAATATCTGTGGTCGACAGAGGTCGCAGCCGGCATCGCGGAGGCCCTCAAGCAGAACCCCGAACTGCACGTGATCGCCGTCGTGCCCCGCTACCCCGACTCCGACGGCCCCCTCGCAGGGCCGCCGAGCCGGATCGGACAACTGCGTGCCATCAGAATGCTGCGCCGGGCGGCGCCAGACAGGGTCGGCGTGTTCGATCTGGAGAACAGTGCCGGAACGCCGATCTACGTCCACGCAAAAATCTGCATCATCGACGACACCTGGTTTACCTGCGGCTCAGACAACTTCAACCGCCGATCCTGGACCACCGACAGCGAGCTCACCTGCGCCGTACTCGACACCAATGCAGACACCCGCGAACCGTCCGGCGCAGACACCAGCCCGGACGCTTCCCGGCCGTTGGCCCACGGGCTCCGGCTTCAACTATGGGCCGAACACCTGGGCCTGGACCAGAACGATCCCCAACTCCACGACCCGGCGGCTGGGCTCAAACTTTGGAACACCACCGCTGACGCTCTCGACCACTGGCACGAAACGGGCAGCGGTTCGCCCCGCCCCGCGGGACACGTGCGGCACCATACTCCAGAACCCGTGCCGGCCATCCAGCGTCTCTGGGCGGACCCGATCAGCCGCCTCATCGTGGACCCGGACGGCCGCCCGCACCGGTTGCGCGGCACTAGCCAGTTCTAGGCCAGCAGGTCCGGTGCAGAGTTGCACCACTGAACTGACTCAGCTCCGCGGAAGGCCCTCCACAAACGGCACTTGGGTTGAATATTGCTGATAGAGCTTCACGGCCTCGTCGATCTCGATGTGGCCGAAGTTGAGCGCGACCTGCAGTCCTTCCAGCTGGGTGCTGGATGTTTCGGCGGCGCTCACACGGTCCGCCAGGGAATGGGACGTGGCAAAATTCGTGGCGAGTGCGGCGGCAATGGAACAGATCACCGCCAGCAGGCACAGGACCCGCCACACAATCGAGTCGTCAGCCAGGTTGAAGATGTTCGCCACCGCTTCAGTGAACCCGGTGCCGCCGACGGCGGGGCCGGCCGTGAGCGAGGCGGCCAGCGCGCTGCCTACAATGCTGATGCCGGCAAGCCGGGAGCGCCGGGGCCGTTCCTTGCCCAGGTAGGCGCGGATGGCTTGTTGCTTCTCATCGATGCGGGTGGAGAGCCTCTGCCGCGTATCGGATGTTTCGTCCATGACCTGGTACCAGCTTCCCTCGCCAATCGTGTCCACACGCTGGAAGGGCCAAGGCAATGGACCGCGCCCGTCCGTGCCGCTCCCGAAACGCGCACACGAATAGGATGCTCCCGCCCCACAGCCGTGTCCAGACCGCCCAGACGAGCGAGGCCCGGACGAGCAAGACCCAGGCTGACCGGCCGGGACAGCTCGGGACCCCCGGCTCCGTGGAGCCAGGGGCCTCGAGGCGACTGCTAGCGCAGGAACTGACGCGTCGACGCGTACGGTTCGCTCGGGAGCCCGTCCGCCGACCACGACGCCGTGGACCGCACCGGCGGCGTGTGGCCGCGGCCGTCGCGTCGCACGGCGACGATCGTGGCGGTGAGTGCGGGGGCTACGACGACGGCCAACAGGATGATGAGAGCCAACATTTGATGCACCTCGGAATTGCTTGGACTGGTTGTGTGGGACCGGTTGCGGAGCCGGTTGTTGGGGCGGGTTTGGAAGCTGGGCTTCTGCCCGGGTGGCGGCTCCCTTTTGGGGATGAATCCAGTCTCCGTTGCGGCCGTGTGAGCCAGCGTGTGACGCCGTCGAGCCTGAATCTGCTCACCGCACGAGCCTGAATGACGGCTGAACCACGGGGTACTGTCCATACCTTGTTGACGGGAACGTCTCCCCCAGCCGCGGCGTAGCATGATTTCTATGGCCGAGACGTGGATTCGGCTCCTCGGTCCGCCTTGGATCGAGTCCGCAGGCACCGAATTCCGGCAGCTCCGGGGCCGCAAGGCCTGGGCTGTGCTGGCCTACCTCGCGCTGCAGCCGGACGGCACGGGCCGGGCGCGGACCGCCGCGCTCCTGTTTCCCGACGCCG
Source organism: Arthrobacter sp. NPDC058192 (assembly GCF_042883665.1). Classification (NCBI taxonomy): domain Bacteria; kingdom Bacillati; phylum Actinomycetota; class Actinomycetes; order Micrococcales; family Micrococcaceae; genus Arthrobacter; species Arthrobacter sp. NPDC058192. The sequence continues at coordinate 5,199 of NZ_JBHVVJ010000011.1, forward strand.
ATGATCCCCTCGGCGCGCTGCGCTGGAACCTTTCCGAGCTCCGCCGGACCATCGGCGCCGATTCGATATCCGGGGACCCCCTGCGGCTGACCCTTCCGGCGGGATGGCGGTGCGACGCCGCCGCCGTCCTGTACCCCGCAACAACCGGCAACCCGGGCGGGGACAGCGGCGCCGGCGCAGACGCCGGCGCAGACCCGCGCACGTTCGACGGCCAGCTTCTTGAGGGCCTCTCCTTCGGCGACTGTCCTGTCTTCGAGTCGTGGCTGGAGGACCAGCGGCACCGGCTGGAGAACTGCGTGCTGACGATGCTGTACGAAGCGTCGCTCGCCGCCCTGGCCTGCGGAAACGCGGACGACGCCGTCGACCTCGCCACCCGCGCGCTGCACCAGGACCCCTTCAACGCCGATTGTCACGCCGTGCTGATCAGGGCGTTCATCGCCAGGGGTGAGCACCGGCGGGCACGGGAGCAGGCAGATAAGTGCCGCGACCTGTACCACCGCGAGCTGGGCCTCGGGCTGCCTGCGGAGGTCCGCCGGGCCCTCTATGACGCGGCACCCGACGCCGAACCGGAGCTGCCGGCCAACGCGGCCACGGTGCACTCGTACCTTGACGCCGCCGGCGCCTCGCTCTCGGCCGGGTCGGTGGACCGCGGGCTGGACCAGTTGCGGCTCGCCGTCGGGCTCGCCCAGCGGACCGGCGACGGGCACCTCGTGGCCGAATCGCTGGTGACGCTGTCCAGCGCGCTGATCCACCAGGCCGGCGGCCGCGGCGCCGAGGTCGCCGACCTCCTGCACAGGGCCCTGCAGTCAGAGGGAGTGCCATCAACCCCACCGCAGCCGGGAGCATCACGACCGGGGACGCAGCGAACGACGGCGGCACCGCAGTCGGGAGCGCCACGCTCGGCCGCGCAGGCGACGGCGCAGCGTCCGACGGCGGTACGAACGCAACTGCGGCCAGCCGCCTCGCGGGTGGCGGCGGCCGCGTACCGGGAGCTGGGCTACCTGTCGGTGCAGCGGGGCATTCCGGACCGTGCCGCCGGGTGGCTGGCGCTGGCCGCCAAAGCCGCCGACGGGTTCGCCGACGAGCAGTCGAGGATCCTGGCCATCAAGGGAATGGCGGCCTCGGACACGGCACGCTACGGCGAGGCGCTGACGGCCCTCACCGAGTCCAGCCGGCTCGCGGCCGAGCTCGGCAGCCCGCGCCTGCTGGCATTCAGCGAGGCCCTGATCGGCCGCGTCCATTTGCAGCGCGAGGAGCTGGGGCTGGCCGCCGAGACGCTGGACCGGGCCCTGGCGCTGGTCGGAGCCGAACACTGGACGTCCTTCGAGCCGTTTGTCACCGGCCTGCGGGGCGAGACCTACCTTGCGACCGGCCAGATGGACGACGCCGCCGCGCTCATCGACCGTTCCTGGGTGATGGCCGACGTCACCGGCGACCACTGCTTCCTGACGCTGGCCGCCGGCGCCAAGGCCCGGCTCAGCATGGCGCTCGGGGACCAGTCCGGCGCGGAGACCTGGCTCCGGCGGGGTCTCGAGACGACCCCCTGGTACCTCTGGTACCGGGCGCGGCTGCTGGACACGGCCGCGGAGGTCGCCATCGCCACGGGCGCACCACCGGCCGGGGACTATGCGGCAAAGCTGGCCACCATGGCCAGCCGCGGCGCGCTGCGCGAACTCCTGGTCCGGGCCCATTCGCACCGGGCCGTGCTGGGTGACGCCGCGGCTGCCGAGGCTATCCCGTGGCTGGCAAAGGACATCGACAACCCGGCGCTGAAAGCCTACCTGGCCCGGCGCGGGCAGCTGTGACGACGCGCTGCGGCGCGGCCGTGGCGCTGGCCCGCAGGGTGGAAATTCCTGCTGACGGGACCGGCGCCCGGTGCTAGGGTGGCGAAATGGCAGCAACTTTGGTTCGCCCCAAGCGCGGCAAAGTCTTCGCGGGGGTGTGCGCCGCCCTGGCCGACCGCTTCGAGGTCCCGCGGGTGTTCGTCCGCCTCGCGTTCGTGTTCTTCGGCCTCTTCGGCGTTGGCGAGTTCGTCTACATCGCGCTGTGGATCATCATCCCCCGGGACGACTAGCGTCCGCTTGCCCGTAAGCGGTGCGTTTCGCAGAGCCCCTTCGCGTCGCCCCTTGGATCCGGCAGCGCCGGTGGCCTTGACCTGGCTTGTAGGCTCTGGTCAGGGGGATGGCTATGGCTGATGACCTGTTGGAGGGTCCGCGGGGGCGGCGGTTCTGCTTGGGCGTTCTCATGGCCGCGCGACCGAAAATTTGGACGTTGGCAGTTAGCTCGGCCATGGATCCGTGGGATCAACGGCTTAATGACGAACTGGTCGACGCTCTCGGGAGCCAAGTGGCGGAGTTGGAATTCATCGGAACCGGCGCACTGATGGCCGGGCTCGCGGCGGCTGTCGATTCCGCCCGTTATTGGCAGGAACCTGATGAGACAGATGAGCTGCTTTTGCGGCCTTCTGTCCGGGCAGCCCTCGGCCCCGTTGCCAACGCGCTGGCTCGCCCCTTGGCGGAATTGTGGAGTCCGGACTCTGCGGCCCTGGACCGGCAACGTTTCGTGCAGTGGACTGATGAGCGCAGGACGCAACCTCCAAGCCTCACCGGCGCTGCCCAAAAGCTGGCCCAATGGAAAGCCTCAGCCTTGGCCGATGAGCGCCAGGCAGCGGACCGGCCCAAGGACCCGGCAGCTCATTGGAGCGGACGGTGGTGGTCAACACCGGCACTGTCTGACTTGGTCTCGACGAGCAGAAGCCTGCCGGGGCTGGGAGCAGCAAAACTGATGCTTGTCGAAGACAGTATCGGATGGAAGAGCGCCCTAGTCTGGCCGCTTGCACCGGCCGCCGGTTCCCGAATCTACGAAATATCGGACTCGACGGCGTGGACGGACCTGGTTGCCCGTTACCCGTTGGATGTCAGCCTCTCCAAGCGCCACGACTGGTGGCGAACAACAGGCTTCGACGTGCCCTGGCTGATGCCCGACTGGTCAGCGGTTGCGACCGCATACGACGGAGTGCACCTCACAGTCCGTGGCTACCTCACCACCGCGGGACGATACCTCGCCGTCGGTCGGTCCGGCACAGTCCTGGCCGGGTGGAACCCGGACGAGACCTACTGGCTCAACGACGTGCTCCGTCCCGGTGCGGCGCCGTCGGAGTGGCAAAGCGACCACTCCCAGCCGCCCCAATGGGTGACCGCGACCAAACCATAGACACTAAAAGTTCCGCGGCAGCGAGTTGCTCTCCGCCGCCGGACCTCCCCGCGTGCGTTGCAACCACCACGCCAAGCTGGCTAGGGTGGAAGCTAAGCCTGCTTAGCATCCTGCGGGCCGCGTTACGACGCACAGTCCGGGTTCAGACCAACCATGCGGAGGAACATCATGACCGACCAGTACACGTTCAAGAACCCCGTCACCGCCTACGAGCACATCGCACCGCCCAAGCAGCACCAGCCCGAGCCGGGCCTCGACGCGAAACTGACGCCGAAGGCGGACCTGGGCGAGGACAGCTACCGCGGCACCGGACGGCTCGATGGCCGCAAGGCGATCGTCACCGGCGCGGACTCCGGGATCGGCGCCGCGACGGCGATCGCGTTCGCAAGGGAGGGAGCCGACGTCGTGCTCTCCTACCTGCCGGAGGAGGAAGAGGACGCCGCCCGGATCGCGAACCTGATCGAGAAGGCGGGCCGGAAGGCTGTGAAGGTACCGGGCGACCTGAAGGATTCGGCCACGTGCCGCGAGCTGGTGGACACGGCGCTGCGCGAGCTCGGCGGCCTGGACCTGCTGGTCAACAACGCCGGCAAGCAGGTGGCGCAGGAGGATCTGGAGCAGATCACGGACGAGCAGTTCGACCACACGCTCAAGACCAACGTGTACGCCATGTTCTGGCTGACCAAGGCCGCGGTGCCGCACCTGCCGGCCGGGTCCACCATCATCAACACCACGTCCATCCAGGCGTACAGCCCCTCCCCGACCCTAGTGGACTACGCCACCACCAAGGCGAGCATCAACAACTTCACCAAGGGCCTGGCCCAGCAGCTGGCACCCAAGGGCATCCGGGTCAACGCCGTCGCACCCGGCCCCATCTGGACGCCGCTGCAGGTCAGCAGCGGCCAGCCGAAGGAGGCGCTGCCGGAGTTCGGCAAGGACACTCCGCTGGGCCGCGCCGGCCAGCCGGCCGAGCTCGCCCCCGCCTACGTGTTCCTGGCCTCGGCCGAGTCCAGCTTCGTGGTGGGCGAGACCCTGAACGTCAACGGCGGCAGCCCGACGCCGTAACCCCAGTTAAGTTAAGTGCGGCTGGGCCCTTCCCGGGCTGACCGGGAAGGGCCCATCTGCCGTTTGGGCTGAGTTTCCTGGCTGGAGTTCGACGGCGGCCGGTCAGCGCTCCGGCTGCAGCGCCTTGCTCCACAGCACCGTGCCGTTGGCGTTGCGCAGGCTCACCGTGAAGACGCCGTCATCACCCAGGTCCACGTGGCCGAAGTACTGGCTTTCGCCGCTGCGCGGGGACTCGTTGGCGTAGGCGCCGGCCCTGAAGAACACCTGTTCGGGCCCGAAGGTGCCGTCCAGGGCGTTGGGGCCGAAGCTGCCGGCATTGATGGGCCCGGCCACGAACTCCCAAAACGGATCGAAGTCCGTGAAGGCGGCGCGTTCCGGGGCGTAGTGGTGGGCGGCGCAGTAGTGCACGTCGGCGGTGAGCCAGACCACGTTTTTAACCCGGTTGCGCTTGAACGCGGAGAGCACCCCTGCGATCTCAAGCTCCTTGCCCAAGGGGGCGCCGGCGTCGCGGTTGGACAGGGACTCCTGGTTGACCGGGCCGTCCGGGACGATCACACCGAGCGGCAGGTCGTTGGCGATGACCTTCCAGGTGGCCCTGGACCGGCTGACCTCCTTGATCAGCCAGTCGGCCTGCTCCTGGCCAAGGATGTGCATCAGCTGCGTTTCCCTGCCGTCCGTGTTGGGGTCCTTGAAGCTGCGCATGTCCAGGCAGAAGATGTCCAGCTGCGGGCCGCGGGAGATCTTGCGGTAGATCCGGGCCGCTTCGAAGCCCGTGGTCCCTGTGGAGCGGCCGCCCAGTCCGGCGATGGGCTGGTATTCCTGCCAGGCATGGCGTCCACGGGCGGCGAGGACGTCCACGCGGCGTTCGGTGTAGCGGTCGTCCGTGAGGATCTGGCCGGGGTACCAGTTGTTGTGGGTTTCGTGATCATCCCACTGCGCGATCACCGGCACGTCGGCGTAGAGGGCGCGGATGTTCTTATCCATCCGGTTGTAGCGGTGCCGGCCGCGGTACTCGTTCAGCGTCTCGGCCACCTTGGTGACTTCCTCGGTGACGAGGTTGCGCCAGATCTGCCCGTTCGGTTCGGTGATCTGGGCGGCGATGGGGCCGTCGGCGTAGATGGTGTCGCCGGAGTGGACGAAGAAATCCGGCCGGGTAGCGTGCATGGCCGCGTAGCCGCGCATGCCGCCGATGTCTTCGTTGATGCCCCAGCCCTGGCCGGCGGTGTCGCCGGTCCAGACGAAGCTTTGCCCGCGGGACCGGCGTCCGCTTCTGAGCAGGCCCGTGTCCGGCGCAGTGCTGAAGGATCCCTGCGCGGTTTCACCGGCGTTGCCCTCGGCGTCCTCGAAGTGCATGCTCACCGCGAAGCGGGTGCCGGCGGGCAGGTGCGCGGCGTCGATCCGGGCCGTGAAGTCCGTGCCCTCGGTGGCGGCGCTACCGCGCAGCACCCGCTGGAAGGCACGGCCACCGCGGAGCGGGGACCCGCCGTCGTCGACTGCCAGCAGGCTCGCCACCAGGCGTCCCGGTCCCGACGCGCGGGACCACAGCACGCCGGAGTTCGTCGTGACGTCGCCGGTGGCGATGCCGGAGGGAAGGGTCAGGCGGTTGCGGACCAGCGGGATGGCGGCGGGCCGGGTGCTTGCCTGCGCTGTTGGGGCGGTTCCGGGGACGACGGCGGCAGCACCGGCGGCGGCGAGGGCACCTTTGAGGACATTTCGGCGGGTGAAGGAGGTCATGCGGCCATCCTTGACGGTCCGGATGAACTGTAGAGGACTGGGGCGTTAACGCCGTCCTATGCCCACGCGAGGATCCGTGGACCTAACAAAAAAGCAGGGCCCGTCCGAAGACGGGCCCTGCTCGAAACCTAACGGTCCCGGATCTCTAGGAAATTAGAGAGCCTGGATGTTGGTAGCCTGGGGACCCTTGGGGCCCTGCTCGGTTTCGAAGGAAACCTTCTGGTTCTCTTCGAGGGAGCGGAAGCCGGAGGAGTTGATCGCGGAGTAGTGCGCGAAAACGTCCTGCGAGGAGTCATCGGGGGAAATGAAGCCGAAGCCCTTTTCAGCGTTAAACCATTTGACGGTACCAGTAGCCATTATTTTTGTCCTTCGTGAAGGTGGAGGAACTGTCCCGACTTTCGGGTCCTCCGGTGTGGGGTGCTCAAAACCGCTGCTTCAGAAGAACGCGGACTTTCGACCGCGCGTACTGCCTGAACTACGAACTGCATAAACACAACAACAGGATCCACACTACAGGAGATTCCGGACACCATTTACCACACCTCTTCGGCTCGGGTAGCCTGCGCTGAGCTCATCGGCGCGGGCCTGCGCCTGCGTGGCGGCCTCGGCATCCCCCAGCCGGGCGTAGATCCTTGCCATGACGGTCCACGGCTCCGCCGCATCCGGTGCACGTTCTGCCGCGGCGGAGAGGTCGGCAAGGCTGTCCTCGACGCGGCCCAGGCCAAAGTTGGCGACGCCCCGCTGGAGGTAGGGGGCAGAGTCGGAAGGGGAATGTGCAATGACGTGATCGAGAGTGTCCTTTCCCTGCTGGAGACTCCCGCTGTTGATGTAGCCGATGGCAAGAGCGATTCCGGCCTCTGATGAGTCGGGGGTCCGGGCCAGGGAAAGCCGGGCCCATTCGATGGCGCGCTGGGCTGCGGCTGCGTCACCGTCTGCGGCCGGGCCGGCGAAGGCCTGCGCCGCGAGCAGCGCGGTATCCGAGTCCCAGGTCCGTAGGCCGTATGCACGCTGGAATTGGCTCTCCGCCATGGTCAGGTCTCCGGCCGCGACGGCGGATGCCGCGTCGGCCATCGCCCATTCAGCGATGGTCGCCGGCACCGCGATGCCCAGCCCCAGGACTGCGAGTAGCCCCGAAGCCAAGGCTCCGGCCGGCAAGGACTTCCATTTTCGAACTGCGGGGGTTCCTTTCGCGCGTGGCCTCACTTGTGCCGCGGCCGTTCCCGATGTCGACACCAATCCCCCGCAGATAAAGGCCGCCAACGGAGTGGTGGCCGGGGAGGTGAATGCAGTGAGCAGCATCAGGCCGTACGCGGCAACTGCAGCCAAAGCACCGGTCAAGTTGTCGCGGTCAGCCGCCGGGTCAGCGGCCCGGATAGTGTCGCGAGCGCTACGGAAAATGAGGAAAGCCAGCAGCGTCGCCCCCAGCAGCAGCGGAAGTCCACCCGCTGTGGCGGCCTGCAGAAGCCATGAATGCGGCGAGTCCGGCGGAAAGGTAGCGCCCACCCGGACGGCCCACTCCAGTGTGTGGAAGCTGGTAATCGCATCAACGAAACCGCTCGGGCCGACGCCGGTCCAGGGGTGGTCGGCAACGAGTTTAAGGCTCTCGTCCCACAGGAGCCAGCGGCCGTTCACCGTATCGGCGCTGACCAGCCGTTCCCGGGCCACCGGAATAGCCACGGCAGCCGCTCCGAGCACGAAAAGCGCGGCACCGCCGGCCGCAGCGACTCGCGCACGCCCGGCGGCCCGCGTTGCTGCCTCGACGGCTGTAAGGACAAGAACCACGGCAGCCAGACCAATTATCGCGGCGCGGGAAGCAGACAACACCGTGGTCAGGACCGCCGCCACAAGTCCGATGCGGGCCGGCCAGTCCCGGCCGCGTATGGCCGGGAGCGCCAAAGCGGCAGCCGCCAAGACGCCGATGATTCCCTGGTCGGTCGCGTTGCCGAGGGTGGCCCCGGGCCGCAGATCAGCTGCTCCGCCCAGGGGCCGGAATCCTGCTGCCTCGAAAGCACTGACAACGCCCACGATCACAACAGCCGGGGTGAGCACGGTGCGGAAAGCGGCCCAGTTCCGTGCCCTGCCCGGGCCGCCGAGGACCTTGGCGCCGAGCGCAAAGACGGCGAAGTAGAGCGCGATGACCAGGGCACCTTCGAACCGTGGCCAGCGTCCCAGGAGGCTGGCCAACGGGTTGGCAGAGAACGCCATGGAAAAAGCCAGCACAGCCGCAAGTGCCCACATGGCCCACCGGATGCGCTCCGGCAACCGGCCCCCGGCTTGGACCAATGCTCCGGTTCCAACTGCGAGGAGGAGCCAGGCGATCTTGATCCAGGTGAACCGGAACAGCCCGCTAGGCTGGAAGACCAGAACGGAACAGGCCACCAGCCACACGCAGGCTTGGGGCGCGAAGACCCGTGCCCTTTCCAAGGTTCGGATTGGAAGGGGCACGGGTCTCCTTGTGCATAGTGCTGTTGCGAATGGGCTGGCAGCGCGTTTGGGTGAGGCGGCCTGCTGCGCCCGGCGGTCCTAGACGGCCGTGACGGCCTTGGTGGCCGCACTGGTCTTCGCCGCCGTCGCGTACCCGGTTTTGGACCCTGTCACCGTGACCGTGATCGTCTTGCCGACATCAC